>JBJEDD010000148.1:0-9666 GCA_051871715.1 Muribaculaceae bacterium
AATGGTCAAACAAATTGTGTTTGTTTAACCATTAGTCATCGGGTGTTTACAATAAATACATCCGTTTAGTATTCGTCTTCGTTGAAGAGGAAGTCTTCCTTGGAGGGGTAGTCGGGCCAAATGTCTTCGATAGACTCGTATGTGTCGCCCTCGTCCTCGATTTCCTGGAGGTTTTCTATTACTTCGAGGGGAGCGCCGGAGCGCTGGGCATAGTCGATGAGCTCTTCCTTAGTAGCGGGCCAAGGAGCGTCTTCCAATTTTGATGCAAGTTCAAGTGTCCAATACATAGTTGCAAAATGGTTAAATTGTCAATTAATGTATGTCTTTTGCCAAAAGCGCCGCAAAGTTAGTGATTTTTTCTATCTCTCAGCAATGTTTTTGCCAAAATATTTCGTCTTGACCGTTAATAATGTTTATTTCGCGACCGAGGGCAAAGAGCATATCGCTCAATCGGTTGATATACTGCAAGATAAAATTATCAACTTTGACGGTGGCATTTAGGGCGAGGATGCGCCGCTCGGCACGACGGGCGACAGCACGGGCTATGTTGGCGCGGGCGGCATCGGGGTGCCCACCGGGGAGGACAAACTGGCGCAACGGAGGCAACTTGGCATCAATGTCGTCGATGAGGCTCTCAATCTCGGCGACGGCTGCAGCGCCGTCGAAGTCGGGTTGCCAGGGCGACTCGGGCTCGGTGGCGAGGGCGGCACCGATGTCGAAGAGGCGATGCTGAATGGTGCGGAGGGCATCGCGCCGCTCGGGGCTAATAGCCTCGGATGCAGCCACTAAGCCTATCCACGAGTTGAGTTCGTCGACGGTGCCGTAAGCCTCGAGGCGCGGGCTATCTTTGGGCACGCGAGTGCCACCGACGAGCGATGTGGTGCCGGCATCGCCGGTGCGAGTGTAGAGGCGGCTTTTCATCGGCGTGCGGCGAATGATGCGGCAAATCGGTCGAGTGCCTCGGTGATGCCATGCGGAGTTGTGACCACATCGAGGATGTCGAGACGATCGTCGGTCATAACGCCCTTATCAACAAATACTTGCAATTGCTGTAGGAGGCAATCGAAGAGGTTGTCGGGGTTGAAGACGATGATGCGCTTGTCGCGGTGGTGAGTAAAATTGATATAAGAGAATGTGGTGGCAAACTCGTCGAGGGTTCCATAGCCGCCGGGGAGGACGACGAAAGCGTCGGCGAGGAGTTGCATCATCGCCTTGCGCTCGTTGAGATCAGCGGCAGATATGCGCACGTCGTTGAACTGCGAGGCGATGTCGGCACGGCGCCAAGGGACGATGCCCACGACGTTGCCACCGGCTTCCTTGCAAGCGCGAGCGGCGATGGTCATGAGCCCGGCATCAACGCCACCGAAGACCATATCGGCGTGGTTGCGAGCAATCCACTCGCCGGTGGCTTTGGCTCCGGCAACCCACGTTTCGGGCAGATTATCTGCCGAACTGCAATAAACGGCAATTTTCATTTGGTCGGTTTTTAATGGTGCGGGGCAAAGGTAAGCATTTTTTTTGGTCGGTGCAACGCATCTTTGTGCAATAACAAGGGCTATTCTACGTTATTAGTATTATAAAGGACGAAATATGTTAAAGAAACTACATACCACCCTGCTACGCTGTGCTGTGGCGATGGTTGCGGTCGGAGGCTGTGTGCACGGAGCACAAGCGTTCGACTTGTCGACATATGCCACGACATCGGCACTCGCCTCGGGGCGCTGGGTAAAATTGTCGGTTGATCACACCGGCATGTACATGATATCGAATGCTACGCTACGCTCGATGGGCTTCAACGACCCCTCGCGCGTGGTAATATATGGCTATGGGGGCAGACGCATCGCCGATGTGATGACATTGACATCATATATCGACGACCTACCCGTGGCACCGCAGCAACTCACCGACCGCGGCATCGTATTCTATGGCGTGGGACCGGACTCGTGGGAGCGTAGCGGCACAACGACTAACTATCACCTCGAGAGCAGCCCCTACACCACTGTTGGCTACTACTTTGTGACTGAGGTCGACGAAGTGCCCGAAAGCGTCACTGCCACCACCGGAGTTGCCGGAAGCGACAATATTGATGTGGTGACCGAGGTGCAAGCAAGAGTGCACCACGAGCAGGATATCACCTTAGCCACCGAGGCGGGTCCGCTCATGGTGGGCGAGGACTTCCAATATACATCGACACGCGAGTTCACGTTCACTACCCCCGACCGTGTGCCCGGCTCGGCACTATGGTTTGAGTGTCAATTTGTTGCGCGTCATGTAGGCACCACCTCGCAATTGACTTTCACCGTCAACGGCGAGGAGCAGATATCCAATACCAGCGACCGCATCAACTCCACATCAGACAGCCACTATGTGCATGCCTCGATAGGCACGGCACGCCACACGCTCACTCCCGAGGACTATGGCGACAAACTCACCATCGGTGTGAGTCACAGTAGTAGCGGCATCATTTCCCGAGCCAATCTGGACTATATAAGCGTCAACTACACACGCGCCCTTGAGATGCCCTCCTCGGGGGTTCTTGAGTTTTGGGTGAATGCCCGCGCTCTGGGTCTTGGTGGCGCATCGAGCGATGTGGTGTTGTGGGATGTCACCGACCCGACAAAGGTAGCGAATGTCATCACAACCATAGAGAACGGACGCGTCACTTGGCGCCCGTCGTCGGTGTCGATGCGCTCGTATGTCGCATGGCAGCCCGACGGCACCTTCGACGAGCCGACAGTAGTTGGCAACGTAGCCAATCAAGACCTCCACGCCATGGGAGGCGATATTGATATGGTGATTATTGCCCCACAGGCACTACTCACTCAGGGGCAACGCATTGCTGCACTGCATGCCGAGACCGATGGTATGAATGTACAAGTGATTGATGCTCAACTGATTTACAACGAGTTCAGTTCGGGTGCAGCCGATGTATCGGGCATCCGCAAGTTCTTGAAGATGCTCTACGACCGCGGCAATGAAGGCGATAAGACATTGAAATACTGCTTGTTGCTGGGACGCACCACGATGGACAACCGCGCCCTGGCGGCATCGACACGCGCCCTGGGCTACGAGACCATGCCCGCATGGGTGAGCCGTCTCGCTGCCAACTCGATGAATGACAACGACGGACTCACCACCGACGACTTCATCGCAATGCTCAAGGACGGCTCGGGCAACGATATGGGCTTGAACGACCTGTGCATCGCCGTGGGACGCATCCCGATGGTATCCAACAACGACGGCTCGCCGATAGTCGATAAATTGATACAATATGTCAAGACCTCGCGCCACTCTAATTGGAAAAACCGCATCATGGTGCTTGCCGACGACGAGGACCAGGGTGTGCACCTGCGCCAAGCCGAAAATATGGTGAGAGGCTTCCAGAGCACCGATAGACAACAACACATTATTAATAAGGTGTACCTCGACGCCTACACCAAGAGCGACGGTGAGTATCCCGGAGCACGCGCCGATATGTTCCGCAACCTCGACGAGGGCGTGGCATGGTGGTTCTTCACCGGGCACGCCAACAACCACTCGTGGACCGGCGACGGACAATTGACATATACCGACCTCAACAACCTGTACCTGCGCAACATACCGATGTTAGTGGCATCGACCTGCGACTTCCTGCGCTGGGACAGCGAGACCACCAGCGGTGGCGAAATCATGTACAAGGAGCGCTACGGCGGCACCATAGCAATGGTGAGCGCCACACGCCCGGTGTATATCACCGACAACGGCTACTACCTGGAGGCACTCGGGCGTGCCCTACTCGCTCGCGATGAAGACGGACGACTGCTCACCGCCGGCGAGGTATATCGTCGCTCCAAGAACGATATACGCAACTCACGCGGGCAACACGTTTCCAACCCCAACCGTCTGCGCTTCGTATTCATGGGCGACCCGGCACTACGCGTGGTCACCCCCGACAATATCATCGAATTGCTCACCATCAATGGCAAGGAGGTGCGTCTCGAGGACCAAATCACTATCGCAGCCATGTCAAATGCCACCATCACCGGGCGCATTGTGCATCCCGATGGCACACCAATCGAGGATTTCAACGGCGTGGTATATGTAGACCTCTACGATGCACTCACCTCGGTGACTACCTACGGCAACGGCGATGGCACCATCGACGTCTTCGACCGCATCGGTGATAAATTGTATGCCGGCTCGGCAGTGGTCACCAATGGCACATTTACGCTGAATATAGCTATGCCACAGATGGTTGCCGACAACTTCCGTCCGGCGACCATGTCGATGTATGCCACCACGGGCGACTCCTTCGGCGACACCGAGGCGATCGGCGTATCCTCCGACTTCTACGTCTACGGATTTGAAGAACCCGAGACCCCGGACACCACATCGCCGACTATCAATGCCATGTATCTCAATCATGAGAGTTTCAAGAGCGGCGACCGCGTCAATTCGTCGCCAATACTCATCGCTCGCGTGAGTGACAACGTGGGTATCAACTTGTCAATGGCAGGCGTAGGCTTCCAAATGACAGCCACCCTCGACGACACCAAGTCGATGGCAGACGTGTCGACCTACTACACTCCGGCGAGCGACGGCACCGCATCGGGCACGGTGAATTACCCGCTCGAAGACCTCACCGAGGGCGCTCATACCCTGCGCTTGCGCATCTTTGACACCTCGGGCAACCATGCCGAGAGCAGCATTGAGTTCTTTGTCGACGACACTACTCCGCCACACATCTTCGACGTATACTCCGATGCCAATCCGGCATACGAAAGCGCCAACTTCTATATCACATACGACCGCCCGGAGACCATCGTCAACCTCACGGTCACCGTATATGATTTGTGGGGACGCCCAGTGTGGACCGGCGGCGCACGCGGTCTCAGCTACACCGACACCTCAGTGCCGGTGACCTGGGACCTCACCGACAATGCCGGGCGACGTGTGCAACGCGGCATCTATGTGTATCGCGCATCCATCGCGACCGACACCACGACCTACGTGAGCGCCTCGCGCCGCATAGCCGTTGCCGGACAATGAGCACCACCCCCTACAAGCGGCTCCGCGACCGCTATGCCGCATATATGTTGCTCGAGCGAGGGCTCAGCGACAACACATCGGTGGCTTATCTCAGCGACATCGACCGCCTCAACGAGTTCATCGAGGCTCATAATCTCAGCATTGACAGCGTCACCACCGACGACCTCTCGGCATTTGTAGCAGAGTTGTGCGATGTCGGCGTGGCACCTCGCTCGGTAGCGCGCATCGTCTCGGGCATCAAGTCATTCTTCAAATACCTGAAGATGGAGCGTGAGATTGAAATCAATCCTGCGCTACTCCTCGGTGTCCCACGTATAGGGCGCAAATTGCCTGAGGTGCTCAGCGTAGACGAGATTGACCGCATTATATCATTTATTGATACGACGACACCTCTGGGGCGTCGCAACCGCGCTATCATCGAGACCCTGTACAGTTGCGGACTGCGCGTTAGCGAATTGTGTGACCTCACCATCGACCGCATAAATTTTGACGAGGGCATCATCCTCGTCGAGGGCAAGGGGTCCAAGGAGCGCCTTGTGCCCATGTCAGATGTGGCAATATCGCGCATACTCAACTATATAAATGACGACCGCAGCCTGCTACGACCAAAGGTGGGCGAGGAAAATATCGTATTTCTCAACCAACGAGGACATCGGCTCACGCGCCAAATGATTTTCATGATTCTGCGAGACTTGGTCAAGGATGCGGGCATCGAGCGCACCATCTCGCCACACACACTGCGGCACTCCTTTGCCACGCACCTGCTCGAGGGCGGCGCCAACCTGCGCGCCATCCAGCAAATGCTCGGACACGAGTCAATAGCCACCACCGAAATCTATCTACACATTGACCGACACAGCCTGCGCCGCGAGATACTCGCCCACCACCCGCGCAATCACCAATAAAAAACACATATAAAAGAATGAGCGCCGCGGATTCCCGTGGCGCCCATTCATATTAATGTTTACGACAATTATTCTTGGTCGGGATCTACGCCCCACTGCTGACGAGCGAGACGGCGGTAGTTGTTGTAACGCCACTGTGCGTTGCTCTTGGCGGCAGCGAAAAGCTCGGCAGCCTCGGCGGGATACTGCTTGAGGACTGACGAGTAGCGCACTTCGCCCTTGAGGAAGTCTTCAAACTTATCCCAATCGGGCTCCTTGGAGTCGAGTGAGAAGGGGTTCTTGCCTTCGGCTTCGAGAGCGGGATTGTAACGCCAGAGGTGCCAGTAGCCACATTCAACGGCGCGTTGCTCCTCTTGCTGCGAGCGACCCATACCTGCGCGGAGACCGTGGTTGATACAGGGCGAGTAAGCGATGATGAGCGAGGGGCCGTCGTAAGCTTCAGCCTCACGGATAGCCTTGAGAGTCTGAGCATTGTCAGCACCCATAGCCACCTGAGCAACGTAAACATAGCCGTAGGTAGAGGCGATAAGACCGAGGTCTTTCTTGCGGACGCGCTTGCCCGAAGCGGCAAACTTGGCGATAGCGCCTACAGGGGTAGCTTTGGAAGCCTGACCACCGGTGTTGGAGTAAACCTCGGTGTCGAGGACGATGACATTGACGTTCTTGCCCGAAGCGAGTACGTGGTCGAGACCGCCGAAGCCGATATCGTATGCGGCACCGTCGCCGGCGATAATCCACTGGCTGCGAGCAACCCAGAAGCCCTTGAGCTCGAGCAGAGCCTTGCAAGTGTCGCAACCGCAAGCCTCGCACAGAGGAGCGAGCTTGTCGGCAACCTCGCGGGTAACACCGGCGCTCTCGCGGTTGTCAAGCCACTGCTGAGCGAGTGCCTTGATTTCGTCGGAGCACTTGGGACATTCGAGCACCTTGGCGAAGAGGTCAGCTACGCGAGTGCGAATCTTCTCGGTGGCTATCTTCATGCCGAGACCGAACTCGGCGAAGTCCTCAAACAGCGAGTTAGCCCATGCGGGACCATGACCATTGCAGTCGGTGGTATAAGGAGTCGAGGGCACAGAGCCGGAGTAGATTGACGAGCAACCGGTAGCATTAGCAACCATCTCGTGGTCGCCGAAGAGTTGGCTGATGAGTTTCACATAGGGAGTCTCACCGCAACCCGAGCATGCGCCCGAGAACTCAAACATCGGGGTAGCGAACTGCGAGTTCTTGGCATTAAGTTTAATATCAACGAGGTTTTGCTTCGAAGCGACTTTGTCAACGCAGAAGTCCCATTCGGGCTGCTTGTCGAGCTGAGTTTCGAGAGGTTTCATCTCGAGAGCCTTCACGCCCTTCTTGCCGGGACATACGTCAACACAGTTGCCGCAGCCGAGGCAATCGAGAACGTCGACGCTCTGGATGAAGCGCATACCGGCGAAAGTCTTGCCGATTGCGGGCAGAGTACCTTCGTCGCCGAAGGGAGCAGCCTGCATCTCGTTGCCATCGAGCACGAAGGGACGGATAGCGGCGTGAGGACAAACGTAGGCACACTTGTTACATTGGATACAATTCTCGGCATTCCACTCGGGGACGAAAGCAGCGACACCGCGCTTCTCATACTTGGCAGTGCCCTGTTGCCATGTGCCGTCGGGGTTGTTGATGAAGTCGGATACCTTGAGGAGGTCACCATCTTGAGCGTTAATGGGACGAACGATTTCGCTGATGAAAGCGGGCTCATCGCGCACGATAGCAGCATCGTCGGGGAGGTTTGCCCATGCGGGATCAACAGCGAGGGTGTGGTATTCAACGCCACGGTCCACAGCGGCATAGTTCTTGTCAACCACGTCTTGACCCTTCTTGCCATAGCTCTTGACGATGAATTTCTTCATCTGCTCAACAGCGAGGTCAACGGGGATCACCTCGGTGATGCGGAAGAATGCACTCTGGAGGATTGTGTTGGTGCGGTTGCCCAGACCGATCTCTTGAGCAATCTTGGTAGCGTTGATATAGTAAACGGTGATATTGTGCTGAGCGAAGTAGCGCTTAACCTTGTTGGGGAGGTTGGCAGCGAGTTCGTCGCCTTCCCAGATGGTGTTGAGCAGGAATGTGCCACCGTCGCGCAAGCCGCGAGTCACGTCGTACATGTGGAGGTAAGCCTGTACGTGGCAAGCAACGAAGTTGGGAGTGTTCACCAAATAGGTCGAGCGGATGGGCTCGTCGCCGAAGCGGAGGTGTGAGCAGGTGAAGCCGCCCGACTTCTTGGAGTCGTAAGAGAAGTAAGCCTGGCAATACTTATTGGTGTTGTCACCGATAATCTTCACAGAGTTCTTGTTAGCACCTACGGTACCATCGGCACCGAGGCCATAGAACTTAGCCTCGTAAATTGAAGCGCCACCGAGGGCGATTTCCTCCTTGAGGGGCAGCGAGGTGAAAGTAACGTCGTCTACGATGCCCACGGTGAAGTTGTCCTTGGGCTGGGGCAGTGCGAGGTTCTCATAGATACCGATAATCATTGCGGGAGTGGTATCCTTAGATGCGAGACCATAGCGGCCGGCTACGATGAGCGGAGCATTCTCCTTGCCGAAGAAAGCGTCCTTGACGTCGAGGCACAAGGGGTCGCCGTTTGCGCCGGGCTCCTTGGTGCGGTCGAGGACAGCGATGCGCTTGCAGGTAGCGGGGATAGCGGCGAGCAAGTGCTTAGCCGAGAAGGGACGATAGAGGTGAACAGATACTAAACCAACCTTTTCACCCTGAGCGAGGAGGTGGTCGACAGCCTCTTGAGCGGCTTGAGTCACGGAGCCCATTGCGATGATGACACGCTCGGCATCCTTGGCGCCGTAGTAATTGAAGAGGTGGTATTCGCGACCGGTGATGGCGCTGATCTTAGCCATATAAGCCTCAACAATCTCGGGCACAGCCTCGTAGTGCTTGTTGCAAGCCTCGCGGTGCTGGAAGAATACGTCGCCGTTCTCAGCCATACCGCGTGCGACGGGAGCCTCGGGGGTGAGGGCACGAGAGCGGAAAGCAGCGAGGGCATCGCGGTCCAACAGCGGCTCGAGGTCTTCTTGCTCGAGAGCTTCGATCTTCTGAATCTCGTGCGAGGTGCGGAAGCCGTCGAAGAAGTTAACGAAAGGCACACTTGATTTGATGGTTGAGAGGTGAGCCACGCCGGCGAGGTCCATCACTTCCTGTACGGAGCCTTCGGCAAGCATGGCGAAGCCGGTCTGACGCACCGACATCACGTCCTGGTGGTCACCGAAGATTGAAAGAGCGTGAGAGGCGATGGTACGAGCCGACACATGGAATACACAGGGGAGCAACTCACCTGCGATCTTGTACATATTGGGGATCATCAGCAACAGGCCTTGCGATGCAGTGTAGGTGGTGGTGAGGGCACCGGCTTGCAGAGAGCCGTGAACAGCACCGGCAGCGCCGCCTTCTGATTGCATTTCTTGTACCAAAACTGTTTCTCCAAAGATGTTCTTGCGACCTGCAGCCGACCATTCGTCGACATATTCAGCCATCGTAGACGACGGGGTAATGGGGTAGATAGCAGCTACCTCCGAGAACATATAGCTCACATGGGCTGCTGCCTGGTTACCGTCACAAGTTAGGAATTTTTTGTCCTTACTCATAAAATTGTTTATTGGTTAACGTGTTTTTGCTTTTTCAGGGTGCAAAGGTACGAAAAAATCGCAAAACATTCAACTTCTTTAATACTTTATAACTGTTGAAGGTTTAT
>JBJEDD010000149.1:0-9598 GCA_051871715.1 Muribaculaceae bacterium
GCTGAAGACCCTGGAGGGGTCTCAATGTGTGTAGCACGGGGATGGAGCGCAGATGTCCCCGGGCATCGAGTACCTTCCCCGTGTTAGCAACATCAAGGAAGGCAACCCTGGAAGTGATTGCCAACCTCCAATTCCTAATCATCAGACCTCTCACCATCTGTTTCCCAGCTATCCTCTCGGTTTAATAGGTGTTATAAATAGTTAAATATGCATTACGTGCCACGTAATATATATTAATTTAAATAATTAATATACAAGTATATAGTGTGTTGTGAATTGGGGCTTATTGGGGATTGTAGGTTGATGTATGTAGGTTTAAAATGTGTTAATTATGGTTTTGATTGATGAAAAGTCTTTTGATTGGCAGAATAGCAGTATGCTTATTCTGCCGCAAGTGGGTGGAAATGGGTGGTTGAGGCAGAATATAATGGTTGTTAACATTTGTGCGAAGGGCAATTCGTATGAAGATTCGGGAAGGGAGGAAATTTTTTTGCTGAAATATTTGCAAAAATACAATTATTGTTGTAACTTTGCAGCGCAGAATGACACATAGGGGCAAAAGAAAAGCCCCGAATAGTAAATCGAGGCTTTGTAGCGGGATCGAGAATTGAACTCGAGACCTCCGGGTTATGAATCCGACGCTCTAACCTGCTGAGCTATCCCGCCGTTTGCGGATGCAAAGTTAGATTTTTTATTCGGTTTTACCAAATTTTTTGCACCTTATTTATTAACTAATTTACAAACCTTTAATTATCAAATGGTTATGAAAGACACATTTAAGAAAAAAAGAGACATCAAGGAGATTATCGTGCACTGCACGGCTACTGTGGCAGACAAGGATATCGGCGTCGCCGACATCGACCGCTATCATCGCAGCCTCGGCTGGCGAGGCTGTGGCTATCATTGGGTGGTGCGGCTCGACGGTACCATTGAGGCTGGGCGTCCCGAGGGTGAAAACGGAGCGCACTGCACCGGGCATAATCACATTTCTATCGGTGTGGCTTATTGTGGCGGTATCGACGGCAGAGGGGTGCCGGCAGATACGCGCACCACGGAGCAATGCATGGCGCTGCGAAGGCTTCTGGGCGAAATTGCCACTCGCTATCCGGGGGCTAAAATCTATGGACACAGGGACTTTGCCGCCAAGGCATGCCCATGTTTCGATGCAACTACCGAATATGCCGACCTATGCGAGCAATAGTAATAGCAATGACTGCAGTCGCCATGAGCGGCTGCAGCAGCTCGCGCCACAGTGTGGCGACGAGCACCGACGAGGCGGTAAATCACAGTGTGATACGATACGACACCCTCGCGCTGCACTACCGCGTCGAGGTGGACTCGCCCGTGGTGACTGTCGAGTATATCGACACGCCACGGCGGCGAGTGACTTATAGCGCCGGGCGAGTGGCTGTGAGAAGCAAGGCGACTCAAGCAGCGTCGACTGCCGTCGAGACGACTATGGAGGCGCACACCAAGAGCGAGGAGAGCCGACAGCCCTCCACGGGCATTAGCAAATGGATGGTGATATTGGCGGCACTGGGCGCCGCAGCGATTGGGCTATGGATAGGACGTCACACCTCGTAGTCGACACAGGCACGAGCCTCCTTGTAAGGAGCGATAATAGCCACGGCAGCCACGTGGGCGGGGTGTGCCGAGTAAGCGGCGACATCGGCGGCGGTAGCGGCGGTAGCGGTAAGCACCACATCCCAGGTCTCAGCCGGGTTGATATTCACGGCAGCCTCCATCGTGCGGAGTTGAGGGATGATGCCCGGCAGGGCGTTGAGGGCTTCCACAAAGCGCGTAGCGACGGCGTGACGCTCGGCATCGCTGCCACGAAGTTTGAAGGTAACGACGTGTTTGATCATAGGTCAAAGAGGTTATGGTTGAGGCTGTTGAGTGCGCGCTCCTTGTCGACGGCACGGATAGCGACGCTGATATTGTAGTTGCTGCCGCCGTAGGAAATCATGCGCACGGGTATATCTTCGAGAGCATTGACTACGCGAGCACAGTAGGTGCTGCCTTGCTCGCCCGAGAAGTCGCCGACGACGCACACAATGACCAAGTCGGAGTCGACGGTAACGGTGCCGAAGCCCTTGAGCTCGTCAACGATGGCGGCGAGATGGTCGGTATCATCGATAGTGAGCGACACGCCCACCTCGCTGGTAGCCATCATATCAATGGCGGTGTGGTGCTTGTCAAAGATCTCAAACACCTTGTGCAAGAAGCCGTAGGCGAGGAGCATACGACCCGATTTGATCTTGATAGCGGTGATATTGTCCTTGGCGGCGACAGCCTTGATGGTGCCGTCGGGCGGAAAATTGGCGATGATGGTGCCGCGTGCCTCGGGTTGCATGGTGTTGAGCAGTCGCACCGGTATATTGCTGAGTTTGGCTGGCAACACGCAGGTGGGATGCAGGATTTTGGCTCCGAAGTAAGCCAATTCGGCTGCTTCCTCGAAGTGGAGGTGCTCCACCGGGCGAGTGTTGCGCACGATGCGTGGGTCGCCGTTGTGCATGCCGTCGATGTCGGTCCAAATCTGTATTTCCTCAACCCCGAGGGCGGCGCCGATGATAGAGGCTGAGTAATCGCTGCCACCGCGGCGCAGGTTGTCAACCTCGCCATAGGCATTGCGGCAGATATAGCCCTGGGTGAGCCACAATTGGGCATCCGGCTCCAAGTCGATGAGTCGGCGCAGACGCGAGGATATGTATTTCATATCCGGCTCGCCGCCTTGGGCGGTGCGCATATAGTCGAGGGCGGGTAACAAGGCTACTTTGACGCCGATTTGCTCCATATAGATATGCATCAGCGCCGTCGACAGCAACTCGCCACACGACAGCACTTCCTTCTCCTCGGCAGCGGTAAACTCACCCTCCATGAAGTGGGAGATAAGGCTGAAAGTGCGGTCGGTGACAGCCGTTGCTCGCTCGCGCGAGGCATCGTTGTCGTACAACTCGGCTATCACGCCGGCATACTTCTGCCGCAAGGCGTTCAGGGTTTCCTGTGCGCCCGGCACATTTCCCTTATAGAGATAAGCGGATATTTCGACAAGTGTATTGGTGGTGCCAGCCATGGCAGAGAGCACCACGACATTGCGTCCCGAAGCGACGGCGAGGCGGGCGACATGCTGTATGCGCTGTGCCGTACCCACCGAGGTGCCGCCAAATTTCAGTACCTTCATCTATCTGTTGGTTAGTCGGTTATAAGTTTCTTGGCTTCTATATGCATGGTGCGTCCGGCATACGCCTCCAGCAACTGCATATTGTGCGTCGCCATGATGACGGCGGTGCCGGCGGCGGCGATATCGTGAAGATGCTCCACGATGCGTGCCCCGGTCTCGGGGTCGAGGTTGCCGGTGGGCTCGTCGGCAAGGATGAGGTCGGGGTTGTTGAGCAAGGCTCGGGCTATCACCACTCGTTGCTGCTCGCCTCCCGACAGTTCGTGAGGCATCTTATATGACTTGTTGGTCATGCCCACTCGCTTCATCACCTCCTCGATGCGCTCGTTTCGCGCTGTGGCATCGGTCCACCCGGTGGCTTTCAGCACAAACTCGAGATTGGCAAATACCGAGCGGTCGGTGAGCAACTGGAAGTCCTGGAACACGATGCCGATGCGACGACGCAGGTAGGGGATGTCGCGACGGCGGATTGTGGGCAAGTCGTAGTCGAAGACACGCGCCTCGCCCTCGGTGATGGGCACCTCGGCATAGATGGACTTCATCAGCGAACTCTTGCCCGAGCCGACTTTGCCGGTGAGATAGACAAACTCGCCCTCGGCGAGGCTGAATGTCACGTCCTTGAGCACCACGTGCTCCTTGCGCAGGATTTGTACGTTGTTATACTCGATTATTGCCATTGATTGTCAGGGAATTGCTGTTATTATGGTCGCCGTGCCCGATATGACCACGGCGGTATCGGCGGGGACAATCATTGAGTGACCACATTGCAGGGTGAGGCTGCACGAGCCGTCGGCGGTAGCCACTGTCGCTTCGCCGGCGATGCACATCAGTGCTGTGAAGCACTCGCGATGCAATGTTTCAGGCTTATTAGGCTCTACATAAATGCGTTGTACGGTAAAGTGCTCCGACCGTAGCAGGGTGTCGCCATCGGCGCTTACGCGATAAGTGTCGGCGGTGGAGAAGTCAATGGCATCGCGCGCGTGGTCGATGTGCAGTGGACGCAGGTTGCCGGCATCGTCGCGGCGGTTGTAGTCGTAGATGCGGTAGGTGATATCGCTGGGCTGTTGCACCTCGAGGAGCATATTGCCGGCGCCGATAGCGTGGACGCGTCCTGCCGGCAAGTAGAAGATGTCGCCGGGGCTGGTCTCGTACCACTCGATGGCGTCGCCGAAGGTGCCGTCGCTCACACGGCGCTCAAAGTCCTCGGGGGTCAACGGCTCGCGAAGTCCGGCGCCGAGGCGTGTGCCGGGGTGTGAGTGCAGGATGTACCACATCTCGCATTTGCCCGCACAGCCATGGCGACGTCGAGCCAACTCATCGCCCGGGTGCACCTGCACCGATAGGTCGTCGGCAGCATCGATAAACTTCACCAATAGCGGAAATTCGCCCCCGGTGCTCTCATATACTGCCTTGCCCATCAGCTCTTTGCCATGTAATCGGCACAGCTCCAGGAGCGTCATACCCTCGTAGGGCCCCGATGCCACCACCGACTCGCAGCCGGGCATTGCCGACACCTCCCAACTCTCGCCGATGTGGTCGAGATGGGTAGGGAGTCCCTTGAACGGTGCCAATGCGCTGCCGCCCCAGAGCACTTTCTTCAGATATGGTGTGAGCAAAAATGGTAACATCGGGGCAAAGGTACGATTTTTTTATCGTATCTGCAACATTTGTTAACGGCTACAGGTGTAATTCCGCGTCACTCGGCTATGTCAACGGCATAGTGGGCTCGTTTGCCCGAGGGATAGATACCGCTGATGAAGAGCACCTGCTCGTCGGCGGCTCCGCTGCTACGCACCGCCTTGTATATCTTCTCGATATCCTCAGGAGCCGACACGCGCACATTGTTGATGGCTGTGATGACAAAGCCGTCGCGCACCCCGGCATCGCTGAAGCGCCCGTTGCCGGTGATGCTCACCTGCACACCGCGCGATAGTTCCAGCTGGTTGAGCAACTCCTCGCCGGCGGCTGCAAATGTGGCACCCATGAGTTCGTTGAATGTCGAGGCGTTTGCTGCGGTGAGGTTGGTGTTGCCATCGCGATTGCGCAGGGTCACCGAGCACTCGTTGCGTTTGCCGTCGCGCACATACACCATAGTCACTGTGTTGCCGGGGCTCAGGCGAGCCATGATTTCCTGGATGCTCGCCGTGCCGGTCACCTCTACACCATTAATAGCTATGATGACATCGCCGTGGCGTATGCCTGCCTCGCGAGCGGCGCTGCGGTCTTGCACTTCCTCCACATAGATACCGCGATTCACGCCCTTGATTTTTTGCTCCTCAATCAACTCGGGAGTCAGTTCGCGGAAGGTGATATTGAGGAAGGCGCGCTGCACGGTACCGTATTGGCGCAGGTCGTCGGTGACTTTGCGCACTATGGCTGTCGGGATGGCAAAGGAACAGCCGGCATAAGTGCCTGTGTTTGAGTAGATAGCGGCATTGATACCCACCAACTCGCCGCGCAGGTTCACCAATGCACCGCCCGAGTTGCCGGCATTGACTGCGGCATCGGTCTGGATGTACGACTCGATGCCTCCATGTGCCGATACCCCGGTGAGTGCCGAGATATTGCGAGCCTTGGCGCTCACGATGCCGGCGGTCACCGACGAGGTGAAGCCGAAGGGATTGCCCACGGCAAGCACCCACTCGCCCACCTTGAGGCTATCGCTATCGCCCATGGGTATGGCATGGAGGTCGTTGACGCCGTCTACCTTGATGAGCGCCAGGTCGGTGGTCTCGTCGGTGCCCACGATGGTGGCGGCATAGTTGCGGTTGTCATTGAGCACCACCTCGAGGCGGTCGGCGCCCTCGACCACGTGGTTGTTGGTGACGATATAGCCGTCGGAGGAGATGATAACACCCGAGCCCAAGCCTATCTGGCGCTGTTGTTGTTGCGGCTCATCGCCATCCATGCGCTGGCGTGGCTGGGGCTGCTGAGGCTGTGGGTTGCCGAAGAAGTATTGAAACAGTGGGTCGTCGTAGAACGGATTGTATTGCCTGCGATTCTGCTGTCTGATTGCCGCATAACTCTTGACCGACACCACGCCGTTGACCGTCGATGCCGATACGTTAATGAAATCCTCCTGCGAGATGGGCGCTGATGCCTCGCCCTGTGGAGCGGCGCAGCACATGGCGGCTACCGCTACGATTAATGCCTTGGTATTCATAGTTTTCATTGACATTGTGATTTTGGACGCAAAGTTAATACCTCCTGAGCATAATTGTACTCTCCATGGGGTTAATTACCCCAAATTTTAACGCATTTTTTTTAACGTTTACCCGATTTAATAGTCTGACTCCTCGCCGGGGGCACAAAACAAACAAGCCACCCCCGAGTCGGGAGCGGCTTGCCGTGTTGTTATGGTCGTGCAGACGGATTTATGCCTCGCCTACGGGTTTTACGTTGATAAACTTGCGACCATTGCGACCCTCGGTGAACACTACGATGCCGTCGATGAGGGCATAGATGGTGTGATCCTTACCAAGACCTACATTGAGGCCGGGGTGATGGGCGGTGCCACGCTGACGCTTGATGATGTTGCCTGCCTTGGCAAACTGACCACCAAAAATCTTGACACCTAAACGTTTGCTTTCTGATTCACGGCCGTTCTTCGAACTACCGACACCTTTTTTATGTGCCATTTCTTTCTGATTTTTAAGGGGTTAAGCGACTACGTCTTTAATAACAACTTTGGTGAAATACTGGCGATGACCGTTCTTGCGACGATAGCCTTTGCGGCGTTTCTTCTTGAACACAATCACCTTGTCACCTTTTACGAGGGATTTCTCTACCTCGCATACTACTTTTGCGCCCTCAACGAGGGGTGCGCCGACCTTAACGGCACCATCGGCATCAACGAG
Organism: Muribaculaceae bacterium; assembly: GCA_051871715.1. GTDB lineage: Bacteria > Bacteroidota > Bacteroidia > Bacteroidales > Muribaculaceae > CAG-873. The sequence goes on from JBJEDD010000149.1 coordinate 7,036, forward strand.
CAGCACACGGTCAAATTCTACCGTCTGTCCGTCCTTGACTTCGTCGCCGAGGTAGTGTACATACAGGAAGCGGTCCTTTTCTGCCTTGAACTGCTGACCCTGAATTTCTACGATAACGTACATTATAATTTGTTGATTATAAATTGTTAACCCGCCGGGCGGCTGCCACTGCCTAGGCAATGTACACGCGCTTGTCCATGCCCGTGACGGAAAATGCGTGGCAAAGGTACGAATTTTTCTTCACCCACACGCCTCTCTCCTGTGTCGAGCCTAAAACTTTAACCAACTTTAACATCCACCCCAGTGGGTGCCGGTGTAGAGCGTTGTCGCCGGTCCGGTCATCAGCAGATGTCCGTCGACGCAGTCGATATGCAGGTTGCCACCCACCAGGCGCACTGTCATAGGCCATGTGGCGCGCCCGGTGAGCACTGCGGCTGTCGCTGCCGCGCAGGCTCCGGTGCCGCATGCCATAGTCTCGCCCGCTCCTCGCTCCCAGGTGCGCACCGACAATGCATCGGGCGCATCGACGCGCACAAATTCGATATTGGCGCGCTCGGGCCATATGGCGTGGCGCTCTAATTGCGGTCCCATGCCGCCAACCATCTCGTCGGTGAAATTGTCAACAAAGACCACCCCGTGGGGGTTGCCCACCGACACGGCGGTGAGGCGCACTCGCCTGCCGGCGACCTCCACCTCGCTGTCAATCATTGCCTCGCCGGCGCAGCACACCGGCACCGCCTCGGTTGCCGTCTGCGGCACGCCCATATCCACGGTGACGGTATCCACCAGCCCATCGATGCCACAGTGCACCTCCACGTGCTTGATGCCGCTGAGGGTCTCGACGCTTATGCCCTGCTTGTCGACTAATTTGCTATCATACACATATTTAGCCACGCAGCGTATGCCGTTGCCACACATCTGCGCTTCCGAGCCGTCGGCGTTGAAGATGCGCATGCGGCAGTCGGCGACTTCCGACGGCAGCACGATGATGATGCCATCGGTGTCCATGCCGGTGTGGCGGCGGCTCATCTCCACGGCGAGTGTGGGTAGCCCCTCCAGGTGGCGCTCCATGCAGTCCACCACCACGAAGTTGTTGCCTAAGCCTTGCATCTTGACAAAGGGTATGCCGGCGATTGCCGCAGCCTCGCCCGTCGGCAGGTGCATCGCCTCGATGCCCCGGCGCAGCCGCTCGAGCGCCTCACGCAGTATGGTGCGCGGCACTCCGATGTTCATGCGCATAAAGCCCTCGCCTTCAGCACCAAACGACACCCCGTCGCTGAGCGCCAGGTGGCAGCGATTGACCAGCATCTCCACCAGTCGCTCCTGCGACAAGCCCAGGCTGCGAAAGTCGAGCCACACGGCAAAAGAAGCATCGGGCTCCGTCATCGACAGCCCCGGCAACTGCTCGCCGAGGTAGCTCCCCACCATCTCCACATTGCCTTGCAAGTAAGCCAGCGCCTGGTCGAGCCATGCCTCGCCGCGGCTGTAGGCGGCTTGTGTGGCTACCATCGCCGCTATCGGCGGCGTGTTGAATTCGCTCGCCGACAGCCAGTTGTAGAACGGCTCGCGCAGGCTCGCCGACTTCACCACCGCCCAGGCACTCACTATGCCGGGGATGTTGAAGGTCTTCGACGGCGCCCCCAGGGTCACCACTGTGGCGGCGGCGCGCTCCGACACCGACGCGGTGGGTATATGGCGCTTGCCCGCCAGCATCATATCGCCGTATATCTCGTCCGAGATGAGTGTCACGCCCCTATCGGCACAGATGTCGACAAGGCGCCGCAACGTCTCGGCGTTCCATTGTATTCCTATGGGATTGTGAGGGTTGCACACTATCATCATCGATGGCTGATGGCGCTCGATCACCGCCACCAAGCCCTCCAAGTCCATGCTGTACCTGCCCCTGGCATCGGCGACGAGCGGATTGGTGACCACCCTGCGCCCATTGCCCTCGATGACACTCCGAAAGGAGTGATACACCGGCGGCTGTATCACCACATTGTCGCCGGGTCGGCTGAAGTAGTTGATACACAGGCTCAGAGCCTTCTTCAAGCCGGGCATGAACGTCACCTCCTCGCTGTCCACCGCCCAGCCGTGGCGCCGCTGCAGCCATCCGGTGATGCTCTGCCAAAATTCCTCAGGCACCGACGTGTAGCCCAGCACCGCGTGGTCGAGGCGCCGCCGCAGGGCATCAATGATGCACGGACAAGCCTCAAAGTCCATATCCGCTATCCACAGCGGCAGCAAGTCATGCCGCCCGAAGCGGTTATCCATTTCCTCGATTTTGGTCGCGCACGTGTCGTGGCGGTCCACAACTATGTCAAAATTATAAATCTCCGTACTCATGAGTGTGCTATATATATTAATGTGTATGACTCATATACCTGAATGGAGCCACAAAGTAACAAATAAATACTCACATAAGCAAGACCATATTGTTTATGGTTTATGGTTTATGGGTTATGGCTTATCCTATAGGCCCTAACCGCCGACATTGCAAGACCCTGGAGGGGTTGCAAACCACCACTAAGCCGATTTGCAACCACCTCCGGGGTTGATCGCC
>JBJEDD010000150.1:0-9543 GCA_051871715.1 Muribaculaceae bacterium
AGCACTGCTACGCACCGAACAACGGGTTGTATTTACCCGAACGTATTCCCGTATTACCACGCGCCTACTTCAATAATATCGAGCAGATGTCTCTCACCGACATCGGTTACATAGTAATGTCTACATTGATGGGTGACCACTTGAGCCCCACTGAGTTGAAAGATGTAGTGGATATGGCATTCGACTTCGCGATGCCCTTGGTCGATATCCCCGGTGGTATGCATGCTCTCGAGATGTTCCACGGACCGACGATGGCGTTCAAGGACGTCGGAGCACGATTTTTGACCTCGTTTGTGAGTCATTTTCACGGCAACAACAAGCAGGTGGCAATCTTGGTGGCAACCACCGGCAATACCGGTGGCGCTGTAGCGAATGCCCTCAGTGGCATCAAGGGTGTCGAGGTGCTTGTGCTTTTTCCGCGAGGCACGTTGAGCCGTGCCCAACAAGCGCAGTTCTCCACTGCCGGCAGCAATGTCCATCCCATTGAGGTCAGTGGCACCATCTCGCAATGTCGACGCATGGTCAAGGAAGCCATCACCGACCCGGATAACGATTATTGGGCACTGAAACCCGTATGCGCCAACACGCAGAATATCCTGCGCATTATGCCACAGGTGGTATTCTTCTTCCACGCTTATGCACGCTTGCGCAACAAAATAGGCGCCGATGCCGATGGCTTCACGGTGTCAATTCCTTGTGGCAACCTCAGCAACCTCACCGCTGCGGTGATAGCGCGGCGGATGGGCTTGCCTATGGGACATATCATCGCCGGGTGTAATGCCAACGACGACTTTGTGCGCGTGCTTGACGGCTCGATGGATATCAGCAAGGTCAATCGCACCGCTCGCCCCACGCTCGCTTGGGCGATGGACTCGGGTTACCCGGCAAATCTGCCTCGCCTGTTGGCTCTCTACGGTGGAGATATCAAGGCTATGAGTGCCGATATCGCTGCTGCGTCAATTGACGATGACACCATTGCTGACACCATTAATAATAGTATCGCCGAGGGCTATACACCCGACCCACACACGGCTGTGGCAATTGCCGCTGCTCGTGCCAAGGCCCCGAGCGACCATCCTGTAGTGATGCTCGCTACCGCTCACCCCGCCAAGTCGCTCGACAAGATGACCGCCGTCACCGGACGTGCTGTGGAATTACCCCTGCAGATGACACGCTTCATGGCGCGACCCGTGGTCGCCGATAAACTCGCCCCAACATATGCGGCTCTCAAAAAGTATATTCTTAACCCCTATTAATACATTATTATCATGGCAAATAAACGTCAACTCAAAAAGCGTATTTCGTATGTATGCGGCGAACTCGCCGGAGAAATCATTACAGCCTATCACATACTCAATGGTTTAGATACAGCAGCCGTCAACAAGGTGGTGTGCGACATCGCCGCCTTACAGACACATGCTCGCCGCAACGTCACTGTGACTTTTGACAAGGCTCCGCGCGACTTTGCAAGCCGTCGTGACTACAACAAGGCTCACCGCGCATACTATAAAGCCGCTTATTGCAGCCTCCGCAAGGAGTTCGGCGAGAAGGTCCTCGCTATCGTCAAGGAAATGAACGCCGCAATCCCCGAGAGCGAGCGTCAAAAAATCAAAAGCTTGTAAATGAGCGCGACTACGCTGAAAGTCGCCACGCTGTCGTTATCACCCATCAAGGCGAGCCCCGATGAAAATCTCTCGACATTGGGGCGCGCCATTGAGTTGCTTGACGACGATATTGACTTGTTGGTGCTTCCCGAGTTGTTCTCGACCGGATGGGTCAACGACAAGGAAACTGCCGAGCAGGTAGCACAGCCTTGTGGCGGCTCTACTATGGCAACACTTGCACGTCTTGCCGAGCGACACCGCATGGCAATTGCCGGCTCGTTCCTCTCGCGCACCGGGTACAAACTATACAATCGAGCATTCTTCATCGAGCCGAGTGGCGACCGCACATTCTACGATAAGCACCACCTATTCACTATGGGCTCTGAAGGCGAGATACTCACCGCCGGTGAGGACGCTTGTCCTATTATCCGCTACCGTGGCTGGAACATCTCGATGATAGTGTGCTACGACCTGCGCTTCCCGGTGTGGTGTCGCAATCGCAATAATGCCTTCGACTTGCTCATCGTGCCCGCAAACTGGCCCACCGAGCGAGCATACGCTTGGCAACATCTGCTCATTGCCCGCGCTATCGAGAATCAGTGTTGTGTCATCGGTGCCAATCGCTCGGGGACCGAGGGTAGGGACAACTACGACAACAATACATTTATCTACGATGCCTTGGGCCATAGTGTTGGCACTCCATTGGCTCGTCGCTCCGCTCCGGCGCCCATCCTCACCGCCTCGCTCGACCTTGAGGACGTCCGGAAGATCCGCCAAAAGATGCCCGTTGTGGCTTCTGCTGACGGTTTTACATTGATATAGCGTTGTTAAAAAGAGTTAATTATATTCCGCCAATTGTAACAAGTTCCGGCGTGTGGCGTCTATTATAAAAGAATATTTTAACAAAGAATAATATGAAAAAATTGATTGTAGCGGCATTAGTCATCGCAGCGACAGCAACGACCGCCAATGCCCAAGCACCTTTGTGGCTGCGCAACGTGGCGATTTCGCCCGACGGCGCCACTATCGCCTTTACTTACAAGGGCGACATCTTCACTGTACCCACCACCGGTGGCACAGCGCGTCAACTCACAACCAATCCGGCATATGACACAGCCCCTTGCTGGAGCCCAGATGGCACCCATATCGCCTTCTCCAGCGACCGTGACGGGTCTACCGACGTGTTTGTGATGCCCTCAATGGGCGGTACGGCTCGCCGACTCACTACCAACAGCCTCGGCGAGGCTCCTACCGGATGGCTCAATGACAGCACAGTGATTTTCTCTGCCGCTTATCGCCCGGCACGCCAGGCTATTCAAGGCGACTTCGCCACACAAGTTTACACCGTATCGATCAATGGTGGACGCCCGGCTATGCTCTCGACCATACCGATGCAAGCAATCAGCGTTGCCCCGGATGGTCGCATCCTCTATCAAGACAAGAAAGGCTATGAGAATATCTATCGCAAGCACGAGCACTCGTCGAGCACCGGTGATATTTGGCTTCTTGACAACGGCAAATACACCTGCCTCACAACCTTCAACGGCAACGACCAGTGCCCGGTGTGGACATCCAACGACTCATTCGCCTATGTAAGCGAGGAGAACGGCACCCTCAACGTCTTCTCGCGCAAGATTAACGGTAGCGAGCAACGCCAACTCACTGCCTTTGACAAGCACCCGGTTCGCTCGCTCAGTGCCAGCGCCGACGGCAAGATGTTGGCTTTCAGCTGGGATGGCGAGATTTATACCCTCGTCCCCGGTGAGGAGCCGGTCAAGGTGGCTGTAAGTATTACCAGCGACGACTACGACCGCGACTATGTGTTGCAGACTCGCACCTCCGGCGCTACAGCAATGGCTGTAAGCCCCGATGGCAAGGAGGTGGCTTTCATTATCCGTGGCGACATCTACGTTACTTCGGTCAAGTATGCAACCACCAAGCGCATCACAAACACTCCCGGTCAGGAGCGTTGCTTGTCGTTTAGCGCTGACGGTCGCACCCTCGTTTACGACAGCGAGCGCGACGGCAAGTGGCAACTCTTCACCACTACCATCAAGAATGACAAGGAGAAGAACTTCACCTATGCCACCGAGTTGGTCGAAACACCTCTGTATTCTTGCGAAACTACCGCCCAGCAACCCGAATATAGCCCTGATGGCAAGTATATAGCCTTCCTTGAGGACCGCACTGCTCTGCGTGTGTACAACGTTGATACCAAGGAGGTTACTACCGCCATGGAAGGCAAGTATAACTACTCGTATGCCGATGGCGACCTCAACTTCATGTGGAGCCCCGATAGCAAGCGCATCCTCTTCAGTTACATCGGCACCGGTGGCTGGAACAAGGAAGATATCGCCATGGTGACCATTGACGGCAGCGAATGTATCGACCTCACCGAGAGCGGATATGCCGATGGCAATCCTCGTTGGGCGCTCAACGGCGAAGCCATCACCTGGGAAAGCGACCGTTATGGCTACCGCTCGCACGGCTCATGGGGTAGCCAGAGCGACATTATGTTTATGGCTCTGACTCCCGAGGCATGGGACATCCTCAACCGCACCGAGGAAGAAGCAGCCCTCGCCAAGGAAGCCGAAGAGGCTGAGGATGATGAAGATGCCGACGATGACAAGAATAAAGGCAAAAACAAAGGTAAGGATAAGGGTAAAGGCAAGGAGAAAGTAGATGAACCCGTAACTCCGGCTTTTGACCTTGACAATCGCTACTTCCGCACACGTCGCTTGTCATGGCGTTCGGCATTCGTGGGTGACTACTTCCTCGCTCCCGAGGGTGACAAACTCTACTACACAGTGGTTGACGATACCGGCACAGGTAGCCTCATGGTTTACGACCTGCGCGAGGACGAATCATCGGTACTGGCGCGTGGCGTTAATGGCTCTATCATTCCTGACAAGGACGGCGAGAACATCTTTATGCTATCATATCGCGGTATGAAAAAGGTGAGCCTCGACTCGGGCGAAGCCGAAGATATCGAATTTGAGGCTGTTTACGACCGTCATCCCTCACTCGAGCGTGAGTATATGTACGAGCATATGCTCTCGCAGGTTGAGGCTAAATTTTACGACGCCAACCTTCACGGCGTTGATTGGCGCGGATATGCCGAGGCCTATCGTCGCTTCCTCCCCTACATTAATAATAATGCCGACTTCGCGATACTGCTAAGCGAGATCCTCGGTGAGTTAAACGCCTCACACACCGGTGGTAGATACTTTGGCTCAGGTTCCTATTCCACAGCCTCCCTCGGTGCTTACTACGACGAAGATTACACCGGCGAGGGCTTGCGTGTAGCCGAGGTGCTTGCCGGCGGTCCGTTGTCCACGGCACATGCCGGTGTCAAGGCTGGTGATATCATCACAGCAATTGATGGCGTCACAATCGCTCCCGGAGCCGATTACTTCCCCCTGCTCACCAACAAGACCGGTGAGCGCACACTCATCACCGTGCGTAGCGGTGCCGATGGCAGCGAACGCACTATCGACATCAAGCCTATCTCTATGGGCAAAGAAAGTTACTTACTCTATCGTCGCTGGGTGCGCCGCAATCAAGCAATGGTCGACAGCCTCTCGGGCGGTCGCATCGGCTACGTTCACGTTGCAGGTATGGACTCCGAGAGCTTCCGCGAGGTATTCTCCGAGTTGATGGGTAAGTATCGCAATCGCGAGGCTATAATCGTTGATACTCGCTGGAATGGTGGCGGCTGGCTCCATGGCGACTTGGCACAACTCTTTGGCGGACAAGAATACCTGCGATTTGTGCCCCGTGGACAATATATCGCTACCGAGCCTCTGATGCAGTGGACCAAGCCATCGGTAATGCTCGTCAACGAAGCCAACTACTCCGATGCATATGGCAGCCCATTCACATACAAGGCGCTGAATGTAGGCAAGTTAGTCGGTGCTCCTATTCCCGGCACCATGACTGCCGTATGGTGGGAGCAACAGATCGACCCATCTATCGTATTCGGTATCCCCGAGGTTACTTGCATCGATATGGAAGGCAATATCCTCGAGAACCGCCAACTCAACCCCGATGTGCTCATCTACAATGACCCCGCCGATGTTGCCGCAGGCATTGATGCCCAAATCGCCGGCTCGGTCAAGACCCTTCTCGAGCAGTTGGACGCTGCTAAATAAAGTTTAATACATTTGGTAGTGAGGGCTGTGCCGGTCGGTGCAGCTCTCTCTCATTATTTGTTTGTATTAAATTTTGTGAAGAAATGATGGTCTATAGCGTTTATTGGCTTGTTAGTTGAAATAAAATTCGTACCTTTGCGTTCTCAAATGTGTGCAAATGAAAAATATATGCAAATATATTATGCTGGTGGTCGCTATCGTGGGACTTACGTCGTGCGGTGAGTACCAGCGTGTGCTCAAGAGCAACGACTTCAATTACAAGTTTGAATATGCCAAGGCTGCGTTTGCACAAAAGAAATATGTGCAGGCAGCAACACTCTTCAAGGATTGCTCGACGGTATTCAAGGGAACCGATAAAGCCGAGGAGTCGCTATACTTGCTGGCAATGAGCCACTACGAGAATAAGGATTACATCTCGTCGGGCGCATATTTCAAAAGTTATTACACTCGCTACCCCAAGGGCAAATTTGTGGAGTCGGCACGCTTCTACTGTGGCTATGGCTATTATATCGAGTCGCCAGACCCCCAACTTGACCAAACTACTACGATACAGGGCATCGAGGAGTTGCAAGCCTTCCTCGACCTCTTCCCTCGTAGCGACAAGGTGCCTATGGCTCAAGCTGCAATCTTTGAATTGCAAGATAAGTTGACCCTCAAGCAATTGCAGAATGCTCAACTCTACTACAACCTCGGTAATTACCTCGGTAATAACTATCAAAGTTGCATCATTGTTGCCCAAAATGCTGTGCGCGACTACCCTTACTCCAAGTATAAAGAGGACTTGGAATTGCTGATACTCAAGGCGCGTTTCCAAGAAGCCGACCAAAGTATCGATGAACGCAAGGTTGAACGCTTCCGCGAAGTCATTGACGAGTATTACTCATTTATCAATAACTACCCCGACACCCCCAACCGCAATGAGGTTGACAATATATATTCAATAGCAAGAAAATACGTACACGACTAATAAACAATGGATTACAAGAAATCAAATGCACCGTTGAACACGGTGACCCGCGACTTGGTCGAGATGGCAGAGGGCACCGGTAACATCTACGAGACCGTATGTGTAATTGCCAAACGCGCCAATCAAATCTCCAGCGAGATGCGTCACGACTTGGAGAAGAAATTGCAGGAGTTCGCTTCTCTCAACGACAACCTCGAGGAGGTAAACGAGAACCGCGAGCAAATCGAGATCTCGCGCTACTACGAGAAACTCCCCAAGCCCACTCTGATTGCCACTCAAGAGTATATCGACGGCAAATTGTATTACCGCAATCCATCGAAGGATAAGGCTAATCTTGATTAATTGAAGAAAAATTTAATGTCGGTTGCCGAAGTATGAATTTTTTTTCGTACCTTTGTCGCCGAATTTGACAATATATATTATTAATCACCAAAAAATCCTCAAGAATGCATTTAAATTCTGAAGAAAAAGTACAGATCTTCGAGAAGTACGGTAAGGGCAAGACTGATACTGGCTCACCTGAAGCTCAGATAGCATTATTCTCGGTCCGTATCGCTCATTTGACTCAGCACTTGAAGTCAAATCACAAAGATCATACCACCGCTCGCGCGTTGAAGATGCTTGTTGGTAAGCGTCGTCGCTTGCTCGACTACTTGATGCGCAAAGACATCAATCGTTACCGCGCCATCATCGCTCAGAAAGAGCTCGGCATCCGCAAGTAAGCGGTCGCGACAACCCTCTACAAGCCGAGCCGGCGTCACCATCGTGACATCCGGCTCGGCTTTCTTAACAATCACACTCTCCTAATTGTTACATTATTAAAGACTATAATTATGAAAACACGTGCTTTTATTATCGCAATAGCTGCGAGCGCTATCGTATTTGGTAGTTGCTCCGCCGCTAAGACCACTGCTACTGCCGATGTAGCCGACACCCCTGCTGCCACGACTCCCGCCCGCCCCATCTCAAGCAATAGCCATCATACCGCCAATATTGACATTGATGGTTATTGGAGCATTATCAATGCCGGTGACGTAGCCATCGACCGCGATGAGGATATGCCTTACCTTACCTTTGAGACCTCAGAGGGGCGCTTCTATGCCAATAATGGATGCAACACGCTCAACGGCTCCTTCAAATACGAAAAAGGCACCGTCGAATTTTTCGGCGTTATTTCTACCCTGCGTTACTGCAACGATGTCAACTACGAGTTGCCTATCAACCGAGTTATTGCTGACAATCGCCCTTGGAAACTCACCGTTGATAGTCAAGGCTCCGAGACTTTTGTGCAATTTGTCGACGAAGATGGCAAGGTAATGATGAAGATGCGTCGCTGCGATATGTCATTCCTCAATGGCAACTTCAAGGTCGATGCCATCAACGGTCTCGAGAGTGTCGATTTGCCAGCTGATATTTTCTTCGACTTAGACCAATTGAAGGTCCACGGCAACACCGGTTGCAACTACTTTAATGGCTCTATTTATCTTGACCATCGTCGTGCCAACGCTGTCGACTTTAGCAATATGGCGCTCACACGCATGGCTTGCCCCAATAGCGCTCAAGAGACCGCAATAATTGTCGCCTTGGAACAGACCGCCTCAGCTGCTCCCAACGGTCACGACAAGGTCGTCCTCCTCGATGCCGACGGCAAAGCCCTCATGACCCTCCTCCGCCAATAATTTTCCACATTTATTTCTCAATCTTATTGTTTCGTATAATAATTATTTGTATTTTTGCAAAGTAATTCACCTATAGTTATGATACGTTCAATTCCCAACCCACCTATGGACCACGAAGATGTCGTTCGTTTCCGTCAAAATTTTGAAAAACATCTTCGTAGGGATTATAGTGCAGAGGAGATTCGTGAGAATGATGCTTGTAAAGCTCGTACAGAAGCTAATGCAAAAAGAATAATTATTAACTGTGGTGGAAAAAACCCCTTACTCGGAAGTCGTTGACTTCCAGGTTAGACGAATGACTGAAGCAGACTATGTAAATATGTCTGCTTTTTCTTGTGGTGTTGATATTCTTGATAATTTTTTCCACGAAGAAATTCGTGAGTGTGTCAAACATCACTACCTCTCTTCATATTGCGCCTTTTTGGAAAGCGGTGAAATCGTTGCTGCATTTACCCTAATGAATGATGCTCTGATGATTGGAGGTCAAACAGAAAAAGAAGATTTTATAGATGACTTGCGGTTGGATACAGACGATAATATTGTGGACTTTTTCAACCAACAATCATCATATCCTGCAATCAATATTGGGCATTTGGGAACTGCTATTGACTACCAAAGGAAAGGAATAGGAACAGCGATAATAGATCTTGTCGCTGATACTTATGCTCGATACAATCAAGCCGGATGCCAATTTATTACAGTTGATGCTCTGAACAATCAATCAACAATACAGTTTTATAAAGGCAATCGGTTCAATTTCCAGACTAATAGGGATTTCACATCTTCGACGCGACGTATGTATCGCATATTGTAAAAAAAGACCGGCGAGCGAGTTGCTTGCCGGTCTTTTTTTATGTGGATTGACCGTCGGGTTAATCGATTTGGATTACCATGAAGTTGGATAGGCTCCAGAAAGAGTTGGGATAATTGATGGTGAGGACTTTCTGTCCATTCTCCTCTGTGATGGTGTATGAGCCTTGAGGATGGTTGGTGAGCACCTTAGCCTTGTTGGAGTGCAATTGGATAGTGGTGAGATTGCGCTTGTCGGCTTTCACAAAGAATGTTTGGTCAAAGTCGCCCTCCATGATTTTGGTCTTGCGCAAGAAGCCTGTCTCGATGACATTGTGCTCCTTGAGTTCGCT
>JBJEDD010000151.1:0-2436 GCA_051871715.1 Muribaculaceae bacterium
GGGACTATCTTCATGGGCGAGGAGTGCGGCGGCGCTTGGCTTCGATGGCATCGAGGACCGCTTGCAGGCGGTCGCGGACATGTCGCAGGCGAGTGACTGCCTCGTAACGGCGAGCGATGCCACTGGCATTGTTGCGCAACTGGTCTTCGGCAGCCTCGAGGTGCAAGCCCTTGTCCTTGACCAAGAAATTTATCATACGGATTTTCTCAATATCGGCAGGAGTGTAGAAGCGGGTGCCACCACTGTTGCGCCGAGGCTTGATGAGGGTGAATTTCTTCTCCCAGAAGCGCAGTGTCGAGGCAGGAATTTCGAGGATGAGAGCCACCTCGCCTATCTTGTAATATTTCTTGTCAAGGTCTTTCATATCATTGAGTATTAATCCATTACGTGTCCGGCATTTTCGGCTTGACGTATCATTTCGTCGTATTGCTCGGGGGTGAGGTCCATGAAGTAGTAGTTGACGGGGTTCTGCGGTTGCCCGCGGAAACGCACCTCGTAGTGTAGGTGGGGACCGGTCGACTTGCCCGTGTTGCCCACCTTGCCGATGAGGTCACCACGCTTGACAGCTTGCCCATTGTGCACCAATATCTGCGAGAGGTGGGCATAGCGAGTGGTATAGTTGTAGCCGTGGTCGAGCTCGATGAGGTTGCCATACCCGCTGCGCCAGTCGCTGTACACCACTACGGCATCGCCGGTGGCATAGACCGGGGTGCCGATGTCGCTGGCAAAGTCCATACCCTCATGCATGCGCGTGGTGCCATAGATGGGGTCGCGGCGGTAGCCGTAGCCCGAAGCCATAGTCTTGAGATACTTCGACGAAATTGGCTGAATAGCAGGGATATGCGAGATGCGGTCGGCTTGTTTGCCACTCAATTCGCGCAGGTAGTCGAACGATTTAATCTGGTTATAGACCATATTGTCGAGGCGGTCGAGTTTGTCGGTCACTACCTTGACCAATTCGACATCGCCCATCGAGTCGAGTTCGCCATAATAACGCTGACGCTCCAAGCCGGCAAAGCGAGCCGCCGGGCTGAGGGGCTCGGCACTCATGAGCACGCGATAGAAATTATTGTCGCGCGAGGCAATATCCTCCATGACGGCGATTGCCTCGTCGCTGCGACGGCTGAGCATCTCGAGACGCTGCTCCAGGCGGTCGTTGGCTTGGCGCAACTCGCGCTCACGCGGGAAGTCGACAATGTAATAGAAGCCCAAGACGATGACCGCTCCGATGCCCACCCCGGCAAGATAGCGACGCGCATTCCACCACAGGCGCTTGCGCCGCGTGGGGAAGACTCGCTCGTACTGCTCGGTGAGCGGATTGTATCGGTAATAGGTCTTTTGGCTCATTCTATTGCTTTTAATGTTGCAAATTTAGGCAAAAAACACTAATTTTGCACGAATTTAGACAACTTTTTCTCACCCAAGGCGGCGAGAAGCCTCAAAACGAACAAATAAACACTATATACAATGTTAACAGCCAAAGAAATACGCAAATCCTTCAAGGATTTCTTCGAGTCAAAAGGTCACCACATCGTGCCGTCGGCACCGATGGTCATCAAGGACGACCCCACCCTGATGTTTACCAATGCAGGTATGAACCAATTCAAGGACATTATATTGGGTAACAAAGCGGCGAAGTATCAGCGCGTTGCCGACTCGCAGAAGTGCCTGCGCGTGAGCGGCAAGCACAACGACCTCGAGGAGGTAGGACACGATACTTACCACCACACCATGTTTGAGATGCTGGGCAACTGGTCGTTTGGCGACTACTTCAAGCAGGAAGCCATCGACTGGGCATGGGAATACCTTGTCGACGTGCTCCACCTCAACCCCGAGCATCTCTATGCCACCGTCTTCGAGGGCGCACCCGACGAGGGATTGAGCCGCGACGACGAGGCTGCCGCCATCTGGGGCAAGCACCTCCCCGCCTCACACATCATCAACGGCAACAAGCACGACAATTTCTGGGAAATGGGCGACACCGGTCCCTGTGGTCCCTGCTCCGAGATACACATCGACCTGCGTAGCGACGAGGAGCGCCAAGCCGTCCCCGGCGCCGAACTCGTCAACCACGACCACCCACAGGTAATCGAGATTTGGAACCTCGTGTTTATGCAATACAACCGCCTCGCCGACGGCTCGCTGCACCCCCTGCCCGCACGCGTCATCGACACCGGCATGGGCTTTGAGCGTCTGTGCATGGCTCTCCAGGGCAAGAAATCCAACTACGACACCGATGTCTTCACTCCGCTGATTTCCAAGATTGCCGACCTCTCGGGCTATCAATACGGCAAGGATGCCAATGTCGACGTCGCCATGCGCGTCATCGCCGACCATGTGCGCACCATCGCATTCTCCATCGCCGACTCGCAGCTGCCCTCCAATGCCAAGGCAGGCTACGTCATCCGCCGCATCCTGCGTCGTGCCGTGCGCTAC
>JBJEDD010000152.1:0-2431 GCA_051871715.1 Muribaculaceae bacterium
GACCGAGTTGATATACGGCAAGAGATGTGACTCACACTCAGCGCTGATAACCGATGCCCTGAAACGGACAACAATAACAATATGAATATAAAGGCTGTGGTAACTCATGTTTTTGTTCTTTTGGTCAAAGGTAGGAATTTTTTGTGACATAGCAAAGCGATGAGAGCAACCCGCGCTGCGGGTTGTAAGTATTAAAAAATATGAATATGGGTGATAATAGGGTGATTTTTTGTAACTTTGTAAGATGAAAAATTTGAAACCTATTATATTAGCAATTATAGGGGCGATGCTCACATTGAGCAGTTGCAGCAACGAGCACGAAGAGCCACAGCCCGTTGTGCCAATAGAGCGCACCGTATTGGTGTATATGGTGGCTGCTAACAGCCTGGGGCAGCCCGGATACGAGGGTGGCGAGAAGGTGCAAGCCAACGACTCAGCCGACCTCGATGAGATGAAGAAAGCGTTGCCCGAAAAGCCTGCGAATGTGCGCTGGCTGGTGATGCACGCCACATATAGCGGTTCGAGCCTTATGGAACTCACCGGCAAGGGGTTCAAGACGCTCAAGACATACGGTCCCGGTTACTCGACAACTGCGTCATTTATGACCGAAGTCATTGATGACGTGCAGAGCATAGCCCCGGCACAAGATTACGGCATCGTGCTGTGGAGTCATGCCAATGGGTGGCTCGAGGATAGCAGCGACGATACAGATATCAGCACCCTATCCTTCGGCTTGCACGGAGGTCATAAGATGAACACCACTACATTGAGCAAAGTTATTGAAGGAAAAGGGTTTGACTATATTTACTTCGACTGTTGCTTGATGGGCTCGGCAGAGGTGATGTATGAGTTGCGCAAGTGTGCCAAATATGTTGTAGCGACGCAATCCGAGATACCCCTCGACGGCATGCCCTACGACAAGAACCTCCCCTTGCTATGCAAAGGCGACCGCGCCTCGCTGATACAAGCAGCGACCAACACCTACGAGCACTACAACAATTTGCCTGTGGCTGAGGACCGCACCTGTGCCATCTCTGTGGTAGCCACTGAGGGGCTCGACGAATTGGCAGCCGCCACCAAGGAGATATACTGTATAACCTCGCCCGAGCATCCGCTATCGCCGGTCACCAACTACTATGGCTCGGCATCGGTGCGCCAAGGATATTACCTGGATTTCGGCGAATATGTCGAGGCATTGATACAGCGCGATGCCGTCAATGCCGAAATGGCGACCCGCTGGCACGAAGCAATGAACGAGGCGGTTATCTACCATGCAGCCACCGAGAAATTGTGGGATAGTTGGCCTATGTTCAACACCTCTGGGCTATCAACACGAGTATTTAACAGCGTAGACTACATTAACGTCAAGGGCTATGACCGCCTGCAGTGGGCACAAGATGTTGTAGCACCACGATTTAGCACCAAATGACAATGATAAATCTTATACAATATATCCAGAGCACCCTACCCGCCTTGCCCGACTCGATACCCAATGTACATGAGGACTTGAGCGTGCTCAAGACCTTGCCTGTCGACGAACTGATCAACCGCTTTGTCACCGGCATAGTATCGCTGGCAATCAACCTGTTGATCGCTGTCACGGTGTTCTACATCGGCAAGTTCATCATACGCAAACTGTACAATATGGTGACGCGCATCATGTTGCGCCGACGTGTCGACCACTCGCTCGCCACATTTGTGCTGAGTTTTGTGCGCATCGTGATGTACTTCATACTCATAGTCACCGTCATAGGCATTTTGGGCATCGAGACATCGTCGTTCCTGGCGTTGTTTGCCTCAGCCGGTGTTGCCGTAGGTATGGCGCTGAGCGGGACGTTGCAGAACTTTGCCGGCGGCGTGCTCATCTTGTTGCTCAAGCCCTACCGAGTGGGCGATTACATTGAGGCACAAGGCTTTGCGGGCACGGTCAAAGAAATACAAATATTTGCGACCATCATAGTCACCCCCGACAACAAGTCGATAAATATCCCCAACGGCAGCCTGTCGACCGGCTCGGTGAACAATTATTCGCGCGAGATGTATCGCCGCGTAGACTGGAGCATCACCATCTCCTATGGTGACAGTGTGGATACGGCACGAGGCGAAATCCTGCGCATACTCCTCGGAGACGAGCGCGTGGTGAAACAATACACCGACGAGCCGATAGCCGCAGTCGACGACTTGTTGAAAGACATGGAAGAGCCCGAAGAACCGGCAAAGCAAGGCTTCTGGAGGCGCATATTCAAGCATCATCGCGAGAAAGTGGAGCAGTGGAAAGAAAAGCAACGCGAAGAAATCGCGGCGCTGAAAGTACGGCCCGACCGCTCGCCGGTAGTGGTGGTAGACAACCTCGGAGCGAATGATTTGGAATTGAAAGTACGCGCCTGGGTGAGCACCGCCGACTATTGGGGCGTGTTCTATGACATGAACG
>JBJEDD010000153.1:0-9451 GCA_051871715.1 Muribaculaceae bacterium
CAAACTTTTTCATGTTTTTTTTATTTTTTATTCTTTAACAATGGCGATGGGGTCGCCGGGGCGATGCCAGTCGTTGAGTGTGCGGTAGCCGGCGCGAAGGATGCGCAATGTGCCGTTGTAGAAAATGGTGCTGGCTGTCTCGTGGGTGAAAGGCTCAACGGTGACTTCGTTGCCGCTGATAGTGACCAGCGACAAGCCGTATATCTCGCCGCGATGGATGACTCGCTGCGCGAGGATGCGCTCAACGCACTGCTGTTGAGTCAACATAGTCGGGACGTGGAATAATGCGGCGTTGGAGACGATAGCCCGAAGTGGGAATATATCGGCGGCGACGTATCAAGCCGACGCTGTCCACCACCACGGGACGATTGCCTGCCGGGGTCACCTCGAGCCAGCCCGAGATGGAACGAGCCTCGCGAGTAGAGTCGCAGAAGAGCATGATTTCCTGGCGCCCCTGCTGCGATATATGCATGGTGCCCGATTGCGACTCCACGGCGCCGTCGTCATACTCGGCTACCAGTTGCCAACGCGCAGTCTCTGGCGCAAGGAGGAAACGTATATGCCATGTGTACACATCGCCCGGCTCCCAGTTGCGGTCGGCATCCAAGGCGAAAGTGATATACTTGGTGGGCGAATTATTGGAGAAGGAGAACAGGCGCGGAGCATCCCACACATCGACCGAGTCGCCGGCTACCGACATCACCGCCGAGGCGGCTGCGCTACCGGCTTCGCGAGCGCGTTGCTCGAGGATTTCGATGCAACGGTCGGTAACCTCCTGATAAACGCCGATATTGTGTCCATACCATACCAGCGAACTATCATATTGAGCCTCGGTGACGCCATGTACGCGAAACACCTCCTGCTTGAGGGCTTCCTTGGCTGCCGGTCCGCGATAGTCCGAGGCATTCACCGACACTACGGCACCGGCAATGCGCACATCAGCCATCAACGCCGCCATTTCTTCGGGCTGAATGACATCGTCGGGCACCTTGTTGCATGCTATTACCGCAAGCACAAGTAGTGCACACGCGGCTAATCGGTCAATCCTCCTTGTTATCACCGGCTCCGAAGGGCAAATATTTGGTATAGAAGAAAATCAAGATGAGCACACCGATGGTGATAGCCGAGTCGGCGAGATTGAACACCGGGTCGAAGAATGAGAACCACTCGCCACCCACCAGGGGCATCCACTGGGGCCATTGGAACTCAAACAGCGGGAAATAGAGCATATCCACCACCAAGCCGTGGAACAGCGAGCCGTAGCCTTCGCCCCAAGGCACAAATTCGGCAACTTGCGGGAAGGCGGGATTGGTGAAAATCTCGCCATAGAACACACAGTCGAAGATATTGCCGGCAGCTCCGGCGGCTATCAAGGTAAGAGTTACCAAGTAGCCACGCTTGATATCTGGGCGACGCAACAACCTGATGATATACCACACAATGAAGCCCACGACAATCACACGGAACAGCGATAGGAATAACTTGCTCCCCAACTCCATGCCGAATGCCATGCCGTTGTTCTGAATAAACTTCAGCTCAAAGAATGGCAAGACTTGATAGCTCTCGCCGAGGTAGAAGTGAGTTTTGACCCACAATTTGAGTACTTGGTCGAGGATAATCACCGCAGCGGCGATAGCCACGACCAACCAAGTGTTGTGTTTCCGTGCCGAGGTCATTTCTGCTTGCTGAGCATTTCCTTGCCCTCAACGCTGAGGGTGGCGTGGGGCACGATGCGCAGGCGCTCCTTGGGGATAAGTTTGCCTGTGGCACGACACACGCCATAGGTCTTGTTGTCGATGCGCTGCAGAGCGGCGCGTAGGTGGTTGATGAACACGCGCTGGCGTTCTGCAAGACGCGCAGCCTCCTCCTTGCCCAGGGTGTCGGCACCCTCCTCCAGCACCTTGAATGTCGGTGCCGTATCGTTGGTATCGTTGCCACCCGAATTGGTGAGCATCTGACGCATATGTTCAAACTCCTTGAGAGCCGTCTCGAGTTTCTCGTTGATTATAGCGCGAAACTCCTCCAATTCCTCATCGGAATATCTTAGCTTTTCTGCCATAGTTATGCTTTGTGTATTAGTAGATTAAGGGTAATATTATCAATATCGAGAGCCACTGCATCACTATTGCCGGCTACTGTGTCGTCTACTGTGATAGAGGTGGCGAGCACTTGCGAGGCGATATATGAGCCAAAGTCGGCAAGCACCTCGGCAAGACTATCGGCGGGAGCGAAAGTGAGGGTAATGCGGTCGGTGATGTCATAGTCGCGCTCCTTGCGGATATTCTGCACGCGATTGATGATTTCGCGAGCGAGACCTTCACGACGCAGAGCATCGGTGACAGTCACATCAAGAGCCACGGTGAGTGAGCCTTCGTTGGCAACGAGCCATCCGGGAATATCCTCCGAGATTACTTCGACATCAGCAAGTTCCACACGCTGGCAGTTGCCCTCGAGGGTGAGTTCGATGAAGCCTTGAGCCTCAAGCGATGCGATTTCGGCTTGCGAAAGCGATGTAATCGCAGCAGCCGCTGCCTTCATTTGCTTGCCAAACTTCGGACCGAGTTTCTTGAAATCGGGCTTGACGCGCTTCACGAGCACACCGGCACCGTTGTCGACGATTTTCAATTCTTTAACATTTATCTCGGTAAGCACCAAACTGGAGATAGACTCCATCAACTTGCGAGTAGCATCATCAGCCACAGGCACCATGATTGTCGACAGCGGTTGACGCACCTTGATATTCACCTTGCGACGCAGCGAGAGCACCATCGACGTGAGCTGCTGAGCCACATCCATGCGCTTCTCCAAGTCGGCATCAATGAGCGATGTGTCGGCTACCGGGAACAATGCCAAGTGTACCGAGGGAGCCTTATCGCCCTGTGTGCCACCGGCGGTGAGGTCGCGATAGAGGCGGTCGGCATAGAAGGGAGCTGCCGGAGCAATCAACTTGCTGAGGGTGAGCAGGCAAGTGTAGAGTGTCTGATAAGCAGCCAACTTGTCCTTGGGGTCTTCGCTGCCCCAGAAGCGCTTGCGGTTGAGGCGCACATACCAGTTGGAGAGGTTGTAGAGCACAAAGTCGTTGATAGCGCGAGCTGCTTTGGTGGGCTCATAGTCGTTAAGGGCGCTATCCACGTTGATAATCAACGAATTGAGCAGCGAGATTATCCAGCGGTCAATCTCGGGGCGCTCATTTACAGGTACTTGCGGTGCGTTGGGGTCGAAGCCGTCAACATTGGCATATAGCGCAAAGAACGAGTAGGTATTATATAATGTGGAGAAGAGCTTGCGGCCTACCTCGGTGACGCCTGCCGGGTCATACTTGAGGTCGTCCCACGGCGACGAATTGGCAATCATATACCAGCGCAAGGGGTCGGAGCCGTATTGCTCAATAGCCTCAAAGGGATTAACCGCATTGCCAAGGCGCTTGGACATCTTATTGCCGTCCTTGTCGAGCACCAAACCGTTGCTGACCACAGCCTTGTAGGATACGCGGTCAAAAATCATGCCGGCAATGGCATGGAGAGTAAAGAACCAGCCACGAGTCTGGTCAACACCCTCGGCGATAAAGTCGGCAGGGTATACATCGCCACGCTCGAAGGCTTCCTTATTCTCAAAGGGATAGTGAATCTGAGCGTAGGGCATCGAGCCGCTATCAAACCACACATCAATGAGGTCGAGCTCGCGACGCATTGCCTTGCCCGAAGGCGATACCAATACGATATCATCTACATACGGGCGGTGGAGGTCGATTTTCTCGTAATTTTCCTTGGAGTAGTCACCGGGGACAAAGCCCTTGTCGCGCAAGGGGTTGGAGGTCATAAATCCGGCAGCAACAGCCTTGTCAATCTCATTGAAGAGCATCTCGACAGACTCAATGCACAACTCCTCGGCGGCATCCTCGGTGCGCCAGATGGGCAGCGGTGTACCCCAGTAGCGCGAACGCGAGAGGTTCCAATCTTGGAGATTCTCGAGCCACTTGCCGAAGCGCCCGCTACCGGTCGATGCCGGCTTCCACTGGATAGTGTTATTGAGCTCCATCAAGCGCTCACGCACTGCGGTGGTCTTGATAAACCACGAGTCAAGCGGATAGTAAATCACCGGCTTGTCGGTGCGCCAGCAGTGGGGATATGAGTGTGTATGCTTCTCGGAGGCAAAGAGCAAGCCCTGCTCCTTGAGCATCATACATATTTCGATATCGAGAGTGATGTCGTTGGCGCCCTTGGCGGGGTCGTAGGCATTCTTTACAAATTTACCCTGCCACGGTGTATAAGCCTCGACATCTACGCGGTCGCGCACAAAGCCCTCGTCGAGGTCTTCGAGCATATAGAAACGACCCTTGAGGTCCACCATCGGGCACACCTTGCCGGCGCGGTTGATAAGCTCCATAGGCGGAATATTGTTCTGCACCGATACACGGAGGTCATCAGCGCCGAATGTACCGGCGATATGCACGATACCGGTACCATCTTCGGTGGTCACATAGTCGCCGGGGATTACGCGGAAGGCATTTTCGCCGGGCGACATCCACGGAATGAGTTGGCGATAATGCAAGCCCACGAGGTCTGTGCCCTTATAGCTTGCTACCACTTGCCAGGGAACTACCTTATCGCCGGGATTATAGGAAGCGAGGTCGAGGTCGCGACCCTTGGCACCAAGGACGGCATCAAGCAACGGCTCGGCAACTACCACGGTGATAGCCTTGCCGTTATACTTGTTGTAGGTGCGCACTGCACAATAATTAATCGAGGGACCAACACACAGCGCAGTGTTGGAGGGTAAGGTCCAGGGGGTTGTGGTCCATGCCACAAAGTAGGGAGTGCCCCACCCTGTCATCTCTGCCTTGGGGTCAAGCACCTCAAATTGCGCAATACAAGTGGTATCTTTCACATCGCGATAGCACCCGGGCTGGTTGAGTTCGTGCGAGCTCAATCCGGTGCCTGCAGCCGGCGAGTAGGGTTGAATGGTATAGCCCTTGTAGAGGTAACCCTCCTTGTACAGCTGATTGAGCAACCACCACACCGACTCGATGTAGCGATTGTCATATGTGATGTATGGGTCGGTCATATCCACCCAATAGCCCATATTCTTGGTGAGTGTCTCCCACTCCTTGGTGTACTTCATTACCTCGCGACGGCATGCATCGTTGTAGTCATCGACCGAAATCTTGCGACCGATATCCTCCTTGGTGATACCGAGCGACTTCTCGACGCCCAGCTCCACAGGCAGTCCGTGTGTATCCCAGCCGGCTTTGCGCTTCACGCAGTAGCCCTTCATGGTCTTGTAGCGGCAGAAGATATCCTTGATGGTACGTGCCATCACATGGTGGATGCCAGGCATACCGTTTGCCGATGGAGGTCCCTCGAAGAATACGAAGGCGGGCGAGCCGGCTCGTTCTTCGATACTGCGCGCAAAGAGGTTCTCCTCGGTCCACGTCTGCAACATTTCTTTATTCACTGCAGGCAATGATAAGCCTGTATATTCCGGAAATTTCTTCATGAGGTAATGAAGTATTTGTTTTATTAATTAACAAAAAGGGGTGTGTCAGCGGCTTGCCGACACACCTCCTCAAATAAGTCTAATCGCTGCAAGTAAAAGCGGAGGTGCTTTTTATTCAGCGGCGGGAGCCTCAGTAGCTTCTGCTTCGGTAGCGTTTGCAGCAGCCTCTGCCTCTGCCTTGGCGGCAGCCTCTTCAGCTTTCTTCTTCGCTACTTCTTCTGCCTTTGCCTTGTTCTTTGCAACTTCGGCTTCAAGGCGTGCCTTTGCTTCCTGCTGGAGGCGTCCGGCTTCGTTTGCCTTTACTGATTCAACTTTTGCTTGCTTGCTCTGCTTCCAGGCGTTGAAACGACGCTCGGCTTCTGCCTCGTCGAATGCGCCCTTCTTTACACCACCCTGCAGGTGCTTCATCAACAATACGCCCTCGTTGGAGAGGATGTTGCGAACTGTGTCGGTGGGTTGAGCACCGCAATTCACCCAATACAAGGCCCGCTCGAAGTTAAGAGTAATTGTAGCAGGATTAGTGTTCGGATTATAAGAACCTATCCTTTCAATAAATCTACCATCTCGTGGTGCCCTGCTATCGGCGATAACAATAGGATAAAACGCATAGTTCTTGCGACCATGACGTTGTAATCTGATTTTTGTTGCCATTAACTGTTGTTTTTAATTATTTTGTTGGTCTTGCATTGTTTTGCGCCGCAAAGGTACAACTTTTTTTCCGCCCAACCAATTTTTCTTTACCCTTTTTTACTCCTTCTCTCCTCTTTTTACAAAATTTTCACACTACCTATGTAGTAAAACAGAGGGCTACACTTCACAGTGCAGCCCCATGACATTATTTAACACAATAATTTAGAACTTTATTTCTTCAGTCCTTCTACAATCTTGCCGAACTCCTCGTCGCTGACGGTTTGTTCCTTGATTGTTATGGCTCCGCGGATGCTTTGGAAGAGCTTCAACTCCTCTACCTGACCTGCTATCTGCTTGCGCAACGACTTGTCGGTGAGGATGCGCTGAGCAAAGCCCTTGACCATCTCCTCATCGGCATTGAACATGCCATACTGCTGGAGCTGTTGGCGTGCAAGCATTGATGCCTGTGCCTCCATGTCCTCCTCGGTCACCTTAACGTCAAGTTGCTTTACAACTGTCTGGCTGATAAGCTCCCACTTGATGCCGGGCAACATTCCCTCAAACTCTTCGTCGAGCTTGGTGTTCTCGGGGTTGTTAAGCGCGAGCCATTTCTTCACGAGTTCTACGTCAATCACCACCTTATCGCCATAGGTATCCATGAGGTAATCGTGGAGCTGACGATTTGAGAGGTTGAAGCTATTGGGAATAAGGTTGTTCTTGATAATATTGGCGAGGGTAGCGCGATACTCTTCCTCATTGTGAATTTTGTCCTTACCGAAGGCGTCATCAAAGAATTCTTGATCAAGCTCAGCAGGCTTGTTGACAATAATCTCGGCAATCGCAACCTCAAAGTCGGCGGTAATACCCTCGGCTTGTTCCTTGTCGATATTCAGCAATGCTGCCACGCGTGCGGCATTGCCACCGAAGCCCTTGGCAGGATTGAATACAACCTTGTCTCCTACGTGCTTGCCGATGAGCTTGGCTGCCTCGTCATTGTCCGAGAACAAGAACATGCCAAACATCGCATCATTCACCTGGATGGCATCTTCGCCTTCCTTGATGCTGCCGTCAGCATTCAACTCTTGCACGGTACCCTTGATGATAGCGTTTGCATCGACTTCCTCACCCGGAACTTGCTTGCCAAAGCGCTCACGCAATTGGTTGTCCTGGTCCTCAATCATCTTGTCGCTAACGCCGATAAGATAGAAAGGCTGCTCTACAGTCTTATCCAATACGATATTCAGCTCGGGCCACAAGGCAACGTCATACTTAAAGGTGTAATCCTGTTGCTTGAGGTCTATTTCAATATTCTGGGCGGGCAGAGGTTGACCGATAATCTCGATCTTGTTCTGCTCGATATAGTCGAATGTTGCATCGATTACCACGCGGTTGAGCACGTCGCTCTTCACGCTGTTGCCAAAGCGCTTGCGCAACTCAGGCAGGGCGATGTGTCCCTTGCGGAACCCGGGTATCACGTGGGTCTTACCGATTTTCTTCAGTTCTTCGTCTACCTTGACGCTATAGTCGGCTGCAACCACACTGGCAGTAATCACACCGCGTGCCTCGCCGGTCTTTTCAAATGTAATATCCATTATTTATTCTTTTATTTTTTAATGATTTAGCGTTTTTTGCTTTTGCGACTGCAAAGTTAGCACTTTTTTCTCACCTAACAAGCCACTTACTCATTTTTTTTATTCCTACACTCATCGACACCCCACACATTATATATATAATACCTCTCGCATTTTTATTTTCTTCTAAAAAAATTTTTTCTATCCCTATTATTGCTTGTAATCCGGATTTTTTTAGTAACTTTGAATAATATTTGGAACAATCATTTAATCTACAATATGCAGAATAACGATTTCAGAAACTTCGCTGTCAAAGGTCTCGGCATGAACGGGCTCGCCCTTGACAACTACACTTCGGCTGTAAACGCCTCCATCTCCTCGAGTTACATCAATCCCACTATCATCGAGGAACGTCAACTCAATGTAGCTCAAATGGACGTTTTCTCGCGCCTCATGATGGACCGCATCATATTCCTCGGCACCGAAGTCAACGACTACACCGCCAATGTCATTCAGGCTCAGCTCCTCTACCTCAGTTCCTCCGAGCCCGGACGCGACATCTCCATTTATATCAACTCCCCCGGCGGCTCGGTTTATGCCGGATTGGGCATCTACGACACCATGCAATATGTCTCCTGCGACGTATCAACCATTTGCACCGGCATGGCTGCTTCTATGGCTGCCGTACTCCTCGTCGCCGGCGCTAAGGGCAAGCGATATGCCCTCAACCACTCTCGCGTCATGATTCACCAACCCATGGGCGGCGCTCAGGGGCAAGCCTCCGATATCGAAATCACCGCTCGCGAAATCCTCAAACTCAAGCACGAGCTTTACTCTATCATCGCCAACCACTCCGGACAATCTATTGACAAGGTCGAGCGCGACAGCGACCGCGACTACTGGATGACATCCCGCGAGGCTGTCGACTATGGCATGATTGACGAGGTACTCACCAAGAACCCGCAGCAATAACATGGCTAAGAAACAAGGCATCCCTAATATGAACTGCGCTTGGTGCGGCCGCCCCGGCGACTACACCGTCAATCGCTATGTAGTCCCCTCTCACGATGAGAAAACTTACATATGCACCGACTGCATCGAGCAAATCCACGATATGCTCGTCGACCAAGTCGCCGACCGCAAGCTCAAAGAAGCTGAGGACTTCTCCCGCAAGATGTCCAAAAGCACTCCCAAGCCCCACGAAATCAAGGCTTTCCTCGACCAATACGTCATCGGGCAAGACCAAGCCAAGAAGTTCCTCTCCGTCGCCGTGTACAACCACTACAAGCGACTCATGCAGCCCGCCGACGACAAGGACGACGTCGATATCGAGAAGAGCAACATCATCATCGTCGGTCCTACCGGCACCGGCAAAACTCTCCTCGCCAAGACCATCGCACGACTCCTCGACGTCCCCTTCACCATCGTCGACGCCACCGTCCTCACTCAAGCCGGCTATGTAGGCGAGGACATCGAGAGCCTCCTCACTCGACTCCTCCAAGCCGCCGACTACGACGTCGACAAGGCTCAGCGTGGCATCGTTTTCATAGACGAAATAGACAAAATCGCTCGCAAAGGCGACAACCCCTCTATCACTCGCGACGTCTCCGGCGAGGGCGTGCAACAAGGTTTGCTCAAACTCCTCGAGGGCTCTATCGTCAACGTACCCCCGCAAGGCGGTCGCAAACATCCCGAGGCACGCATGATTCCCGTCGACACCAAGAATATCCTCTTCATCTGCGGCGGCGCATTCG
>JBJEDD010000154.1:0-9408 GCA_051871715.1 Muribaculaceae bacterium
AAACAATGACTTTACTTTGGATGACATAGCATTCATACTATGCCGCGGTGGATGGCCCATATCAGTAATATCTCCCGAAGAATATGCTATTGAGGTCACTAAGAACTATTGGCACGGACTGTTTGTTTTTGAAGATTGCGAGAATGAGCGATTTCGCAACAAGAGCCCCGAAATGCTGAAAATGATAGTGCGCAGTTATGCTCGCCATATATCCACCGAAGCGTCTATCTCAACCATAGTCGGTGACGTGCGACAAAACAACGAGCGCACTATGGACCGCAAAACCTTTGACGAGTATATGGAAGCCCTCAAAGACTTATACATTATCGAGGATATGCCCTCTTGGAATCCCAATATTCGTTCTAAGACCTCAATACGCTCCACGCCTACACGCCATTTTGTTGACACATCTATTGCATGTCGCGCTCTGGGCGTGATGCCGAATGACTTACTCCGCGATATGGAAAGTTTCGGACTTTTATTTGAAGATATGGCGGTCCGCGACTTGAAGATATATGCCGGCACACTCAATGGCGAGGTCCTTCACTACAGAGACAATGCTGGGCTGGAGTGCGATGCGGTAATTCATCTTGATGATGGTCGCTGGGGCGCTATTGAGATAAAACTTGGAGGCGATACTCTTATCGATGCAGGAGCGAAATCACTTCTAACACTCAAGAATAAACTTGCTGAGAAAAGTGATGAACAAGCACCATCGTTCTTGATGGTGCTGACGGCTGTAGGTGGATTATATCAGCGCGAGGACGGGGTGTATGTCGTGCCGATAAATATGCTCAAGCACTAAGAGATTACAAGCGCCGCGAGGGTTGTTCTCGCGGCGCTTGTAGTATTTATTTCTTATAGGGAATTATCGGATTAACAGCCCCATTCGTCTGCATCATCAGTCTGTTTCACCAATTCTCTTAGGCTGGACTCTTTCGCTTCGGTTGCTTGATAGATGTCTGCCATAGCATAAACTGTGCTCGTCTCGGCACGGAGGTAGATGAGCATATTGCCCTTCTTGAGAAGTGCGCGGAACTGCTCGGCATCCTGCTCTGTCTTAACCAACACCTTGAAGCCTGCATCTTGGAGGCTCTTGGCAAGGGCAATGGTGCACTCGTTGTCGAACCAGTTACCCTCGGGCTTGATTGTAAGTTCGACATTATTCAACTTCGCGGGCATCCAATAATAGTTGCGATTCCAACCTATATAATTGTAATCTGCGATATATGAGTCAAAATATAACTTGGCATCTACTTTGTATCTAAAGCCACTAAAATCAAGTTCATCTATGTCTGCCATAGAGGTGTATGTATACTTCTGAGGACCGGTAAGTATATCCTTGGCAGCAGTACCGAATGTGTAATTACCTACGCCATTGTCCTTGATAAGCGATACAATGCCTTCAATGATAGCCTGGCTGTTAAAGTAATCGGAGTACACGGTGCGGAGATCGGCTGATGTTTGAACCGCTGCAAATTCAGCGCCCTTGACAGGCTCGCCCTTGGCATCAGCGAGGTAGACAGAGTGGCGGCCTTCCTTAACCACAAAGCCAAAGCCCTTGACGTATTCACAGCCAAGCACATCATCAAAGCGAGTAACTTCTTCGCCCTTGGTATCAAGAACCACTACGCGGTCGTCGGCATATGCGATATAGCCAATACCCTCGGCGATTTTGACATTGTTGTACTTGGCGCGTACAATGACCTCGCCCTCGAAGTTCATCACGCCCCATTCCGAGCCATTCTTGAACACATAAGCATCTGCATTCCATGCCCTTACATTCTCAACCTTTGCCGGGCACTTGTATGTCTCGCCCTTGGTGTCATAGAATAACACTCGACCGTCGGAGTCTTTCACCGGCAGACGACCTTCGCTAATGGAGTAGTCCAACGGTTCATGTCCCTTGCGAAGACGGAACACTTCCTCACCCGACTTGTTGATTACTAAATATTTGTCTTCCTTTTGAACAAGGGCAATACCATTATTAAAGGGAAAGACATTGTCATACTCGGGCTTGATGACCACTTCGCCCTTGGTATTAACGAAACCACACTTATTATCCTCAGTTTCAACCGCCAACAATCCCTCGGTGATAAATGGGGCACACTGGGTGATTTCTTTCTTGTTGATGGGGTCAAGAACTGCGACTTTCTCACCCGAGGTATTAAGCAGGCAGATACGTTCCTTGGGGAATACGGCGGGGATAATCATTTCATCCTTGAAGATACCGATACTCTTGATACCATCGGCGCCCGGAACTGCCTCGGGCTTCTCGCCCACTTTATATATGGTATAGGTACCCTCGTTACCTTCTTTAACGGTAAAATAGCCACCAACTACAGGTGATGGACATTCCTTAAACTCTTCCGAAAAGATTACCTTGCCATCAGGACCGCAAAAACTCCAATGACCGTCTTCGGACTCTTGCACGGGGATATAGTCGTAGGCTTTTTCGCCCGACGAGCAACCCGCAAATGCACCGGCAAGTGCACATACCACCGATGCTACAAAAATTTTACTGGTTTTCATAGTTCTTATAAATGGTTAAGTTTTTTTCCTTAGGCAAAGGTAATACTTTTATTACATATGGCAAAATGTTGCGTAAAAAACAGTTAAAAAACATATTTGCACATTTATTAAATAAGTTGTAACTTTGCAAGCCCCCAACAAGCGAGGCTTTACCATAAAAAACCGACTGCATGGCAGAGATAAAAATAGCGGGCATCATGAGAGCCGGAGCGTTCTCGCCCAATCATATAGGCAACGACGCGGCAATATTCAACGTCGTAGCCGAGCAGTTGCGCAAGCGCGGCTGCATCGTCAACGTATACTCCGAGGAGCAATTCATCGCCTCAGGTGTCAAGGAAGATATCATCCTGGATATGTGTCGCGAACAGCGCTCTATTGAGTTATTGCAAAAACTCGAAGACAACGGTGCATTGGTCATCAACTCGGGCTACGGCATCGAGAATTGCACTCGCGAGCGCATGACGCGCATACTCCTCGCCGCCGGCATCCCCTACCCCGAGAGCCAAATTTATGACACCGACGAGGTAATCAAGGAACGACTCGAACGCGCCGGCATCGAACGCTGCTGGGTGAAGCGCGGTGACAAGCACGCTATGCACCGCGAGGATGTAGCCTTTGCACGTCACCCCGAGGAAGCGCAAGAAATCATGCAAGAGTTCTTCCTGCGCGGCATCAAGCGCGCTGTCATCAACCGCCACCTCGAGGGCGACCTCATCAAGTTCTATGGCGTTGTCGGCACACCTTTCTTCTATTGGTTC
Organism: Muribaculaceae bacterium; assembly: GCA_051871715.1. GTDB lineage: Bacteria > Bacteroidota > Bacteroidia > Bacteroidales > Muribaculaceae > CAG-873. Next base: position 3,291 of record JBJEDD010000154.1, read on the forward strand.
TACCCCTTCGATGCCAAGCACTCCAAGTATGGCGACGAATCCATCAACGGTGCTCCTCACCACTTGCAGTTCGATGTCGAGGCGCTCACTGCCATGTGTAGCAAGGCTGCCGACATCATGGACGTCAAGATTTATGGCGGTGACTGCATCTTGGGCGAGGACGGCTCAATGAGCATCATCGACTTTAATGACTGGCCATCATTCGCCCCCTGTCGCAATGAGGCGGCTCCGGTGATTGCCCGTATGGTAATGAACGAAATAAAACATCGCAAATGAGCAAGGATAAGATGCCGTTGGCGGCAAAATTAATAGGAACGACCCTCGGCTGTGGCTACTGGCCCTGGGGACCCGGCACAATGGGTGCCATCGGCGGTGTCGCCGTGTGGATAGCCATCGCCGCATTTCAGCCCTCGCTGACTGCCATGTGGATTATTATGATAGCCCTCATCGCCGTGTTCTCGGCACTGGGTGTGTGGGCTGGTACCGTATCCGAGCGCTATTGGGGTCCCGACCCCTCGCGCATCGTTATCGATGAGACTGTAGGTCAGTGGATTGGCATGTTGCCCCTCTCGGCGATGGCTACACAGCCATTAGTCGGCTGGCAAGTGTGGGTAGGCGTTGCCCTGTCACTCGCTGCCTTCCGTTTCTTTGACATCGTCAAGCCCCTGGGCGTGCGACGCATGGAGCAACTTCCCGGTGGCGTCGGCATCATGGCTGATGATATCCTCGCCGGCGCTTATGCCGCTATCGTTGTACTGATTTACACCGCCACTGTATGCTGAACAAGTCATTCATCAAGCGCGCCGGCGACAAACTCCTCAACAGCGGGGGGTGGTTCACTTTCATTCGCTCGAGCATCTCCTCGCAGATTGCTTCGTGGACCGATATGCTCACCTCGTTCCTATTGTTTGCCTTCGTGTTCTCGAGCCTCGATATGTTCTACCGCTCCAACCTGTCGGTGGCGTGTGGAGCCGTTGTCGGAGGCATCATCAATTGTTGCATCAATTACAAATTCACCTTCCACGCCTCCGGGCAGTCGGTCAAGGCTGTCGCTGTCAAGTATTTTATCATCTGGATAGGCAGTTTGTTGCTCAATATGTATGGCACCACAGGGCTCCAAATTCTCCTGGGCAAGTGGACCTGGCTGGTCGACATAGGCTTCCGTCCCGATGGCATATTCGCTGCTGCCCGCCTATTCGTGTCTTTGGTGGTTTCCTTGGCATGGAATTTCTTGATGCAACGTTCCTTTGTATATCGTCCTAACGGCTTCGACCGTTACGCCATAGCATTTATCAATTTCTTTATACCTCGACACCGACACAGTGGCGCCGAGCAAAAATAAGTCCAAAAGAAATGGAAAAAACATCGACATTCAAGCGCCTACGCGACGCCCTGCAACAGGGCATATATGGTGTGATTAACCCCTTTGTGCGTCTACTCATCAAGATGGGTGTCACCCCCAACATTGTCACCACAATAGGTCTGTTAGGTAATGCAGCCGCTGCGGGTATATTTGCATGGGCTGCCCTCACTGCCACACCCGGCGACTTGCGCTACGACTTGGTCACCCTGGCAGGTGCCGTCATCATCTTGTTCTCGCTCTTCGACATGCTCGACGGGCAGGTAGCACGCCTTGGTGGCATGGTGAGCCGTTTCGGCGCTCTCTACGACTCGGTCCTCGACCGCTACTGCGAGATGCTCACCCTCGGTGGCATAGCCTATTATATGTTTGCCATCGACCGCCCCATCACCGCGCTCATCACCTTCCTCGCCATGGTTGGCTCAGTTATGGTCAGTTATGTGCGCGCACGCGCCGAGGGCTTGGATATTGAGTGCAAGGTGGGCTTCATGCAGCGCCCCGAGCGCGTGGTGGTCACATCGGTGGGTGCCCTCGCTGCCGGCATCTGCGGCTTGTGCGACTGCCCCTTTGATGCCTTGATTATCCTCACTGTCGCCATGGCGGTCATCGCCCTCTTTGCCAACATCACCGCCTTTGCTCGCATCGCTCACTGCCGCCGCGCATTAACCTCCGATAAATGAGTTTCTTGCAGCGACATTTGCCCCCCATGCACCACGCGATGATGCTCATCGCCTTCTTGGCGGTGTGGCTCGTTGTGACCGGCGTTTTTATCGGCTTCCGCCCCGAGCACTCCCTGCTCGCCGCGCTTATCTTGCTGATGTTTATGCTCAGCAACGGCTCGCGTCGATTGGTGGTAGCCTTGGCTCCTTTCTTCATCTTCGGCATCAGTTACGATTGGATGAACCTGCTACCCAACTACACGGTCAACAGCGTGGATATCCAAGAATTGTATGAGTGCGAGAAATCGCTCTTCGGCATCACTACTGCCACCGGCGAATGCCTCACCCCCAACGAGTTCTTTGCCATCCACAACACCGCGTGGATGGATTTCCTCGCCGGACTATTCTACCTGTGCTGGGTACCCGTGCCCATTGCCTTCGGTATTTGGCTCTATGCCAAGGGGCAGCGCCGCACCTACCTCCACTTCGCCATAGTATTCCTGTTGGTCAACCTCGTGGGCTTCGCCGGCTACTACATCCACCCGGCAGCGCCACCATGGTACGTTGCCTCGCATGGCTTTGACTTCATCACCGGCACCACCGGCGAGGTTGCCGGCTTGGGACGCTTCGACAGCATGCTCGGTGTGGGCATCTTCGACGGCTTGTATGCGCGCAACTCCAATGTCTTCGCTGCTATGCCCTCGCTCCACTCCGCCTATATGTTGGTGGCACTCATTTATGCGCTGCGTGCCCGCTGCCCGCTGGCTATGCGCATAGCGTGGGCTGTCATCTGCGCCGGTATTTGGTTCACCGCCGTCTACACCTCTCATCACTATATTCTCGATGTCCTCGGAGGTATCATCGTTACCTTTATCGGATACGCTCTCTTTGAAGGCTTGCTGATGCGCATCCCCGCTGTCGCTCGTTTTGTCGACAGGTACACATTATATATAAGTCCTACCAAATAATTGCCATATGTTTGTTGACCTCAAAGAACAATATCGCAAATCACTGAAATCCTCCGACACCGAGGAGCATATCGACTTGGCTTTCTATCGTCCGATAGGATTTGCTTGGGCTTACCTGTTCCGCCGCATAGGCGTGACCCCCAATGCCGTGACCATCGCCTCGATATTCTTGGGTGTCGGCGCCGGCATATGCTTCTATTTCAACGACTTGTGGATTAACGTCATCGGCATGCTCCTGTTGATTTGGGCAAACACCTTTGACAGTTGCGACGGACAACTGGCTCGCCTCACCGGCAATTACTCGCCCATCGGGCGCATCCTCGACGGCATCAGCGGCGACCTGTGGTTTGTCTCCATCTACGCGGCTATATGCCTACGTATGAATGCTGTGGACCCATTCTTCAGCGCTCACCCATGGCTCATCTGGGCAATTGCTGCCATCACCGGCGTGTGCCACGGCAAGCAAGCCGCTATGGCTGACTATTACCGCCAATTCCACCTCCTCCATGTCAAGGGCAAAGAGGGTAGCGAACTCGACCGCTCTGCCGACTTGGAGCCACGCCTCAATGCCCTATCGTGGGGCAAGGACTTCCGTCGCAAAATTGTTCTCTACTTCTACACTAATTATACTCGCAATCAGGAGGCTACAACCCCGGCGATGCAACGCCTGCGTGCCGCTACAGCCGAGCGTTGGGGCGAAGAAGAACTCCCCGAGGCTCTGCGCCAAGACTTCCGTGCCGCTTCTCTGCCCCTAATGAAATATACCAACATACTGTCGTTTAACTGGCGCACAATCGCCTTGTTCGCATCTCTGTTCGCCGGAATGCCTTACTTGTATTTTGTTTTTGAACTTGTGGTGCTCAATGCACTCCTTATATATATGGTGCGCCGACATGAAAGCATCTGTCGCAAATTCACCCAAACCATCGAGCAAGGCAAGTATTGATTCCGCCACCTTACACACTTTTATCCATGGAAACAACTCCACAATTTGAACATTTTCCCGCCAACACCTGGCTCAAACTGAGCATCAACGGGCAGTATTACATAGGTCGCGCCTTCAACAACGAGCGCGCCAACTTGGTCGCCACCATCGACTCCGGCGGCAAGAGCGTGACCTTCTCGTGTCCCTACGTATGCGCCAATGCCACCGAGGTGGGCATCATTGACATAGGCTATGACAACAAATACCCCCATCCGAGGCATCATCTTTGACTACGGCGGCACCATCGACAGCCGTGGCGACCATTGGAGCGAAGTAATCTACGACCAATACATCGCCAACGGTGTGACCCTCGATTGGGAGACCTTTAAGCCGGCTTATATCCATGCTGAGCGATACTTGGCTACCCACCCACTCATCAAGCCCGACTATACCTTTGCCGACTTGATGCGCGTCAAGATTGCCATCGAGATGGAGTATTTGGCACAAAACGGTATCGCCACCGCAACTGACAAGGCTCTCGCCGAGACCATCGCCGATGGCTGCTACCGACATGCCCGCTCATGTGTGAGCGAGGCTGCCGAGACCCTCAAGGCGCTCGCCGAGCACTTCCCCTTGGTGGCAGTCAGCAACTTCTATGGCAACATCGATAGCGTGTTGCGCGACTTCGACATCCGACAATACTTCCGCGGAGTCATCGAGAGCGCCGTCGTGGGCGTGCGCAAACCCGACCCTCGCATCTTCACCCTCGGCTGTATAGTCCTCGACCTGCCCGCTGAGCAGGTACTCGTCGTCGGCGACAGCATTTCCAAGGACATCGCACCGGCTCGCTCTATCGGCTGCCACACCGCCTGGATCCGTGGACGCCAATGGCGCGATGACGACCCTCAAAAAATGTTGGCAGAAAAGTCTACTACATTGCCCGAAATCGCCAATGCGCTATTAAGGGATTTTAAGAATTAAATGTTAAAAATGACGTGAATTTTAGATATTTTTGCATTATCACGATAAATACCGTAAATATTCACAATTTATCACATTGTTTAAACTAAATTATTTTTTGCAATTAAGAAATTTTCTTTAACTTTGACCGCTGAAACTACAAGTCACAGTTTTTAATTCAAATGTGAGAATATAACATAACTACATAACACATATTTTATTTTGATCATGACTCAATGCAAAGTAAAGCCCGCCGAGGGTAAACTCGGCGTTATGGTTGTCGGTAACGGTGCCGTTGCCACAACTTTCATGACCGGTGTGCTCATGGCTCGCAAAGGCCTCGCTAAACCCATCGGCTCGATGACTCAGTACGACAAAATCCGTGTAGGACAAGGTGCTGAAGCCAAATACCTGAAATACAACGAAATCGTGCCCATCGCCGACCTCAACGACATCGTTTTCGGCACTTGGGACGTTTATCCTGCAAACGCTTACGAATCAGCCATCAACGCTGAAGTGCTCAAAGAGAAAGACATCAACCCCGTCAAGGAAGAACTCGAGGCTATCAAGCCTATGAAGGCTGCTTTCGACCACAACTACGCCAAGCGCCTCGAGGGTGAGAACTACCTCAAGGGCTTCACTCGCTGGGAAATGGTTGAGCAACTCCGCAAGGACATCCGCGACTTCAAGGCTCAGCACGGCTGCAGCCGCATCGTCGTTCTCTGGGCTGCCTCTACCGAGGTTTACGTGCCCGTTGACGAGCAAGTTCACGGCACCCTCGCCGCTCTCGAAGCCGCTATGAAGGCTGACGACAAGGAGCATATCGCTCCCTCTATGTGCTACGCTTACGCTGCACTCACCGAGGGCGCTCCCTTCATCATGGGCGCTCCCAACACCACCGTTGATATCCCCGCTATGTGGGAACTCTCCGAGAAAACCGGTATGCCCATCGCCGGCAAGGACTTCAAGACAGGTCAAACCCTCGTGAAGTCGGGCTTCGCTCCCATCATCGGCACCCGTTGCCTCGGCCTCAGCGGCTGGTTCTCAACCAACATCCTCGGCAACCGCGACGGTCTCGTACTCGATGAGCCCGCTAACTTCCGCACCAAGGAAGTTTCCAAGCTCTCCACCCTCGAGTCTATCCTCGTTCCCGAAAATCAACCCGACCTCTACACCAACTACTTCCACAAGGTGCGCATCAACTACTATCCACCGCGCAACGACAACAAGGAAGGTTGGGACAACA
>JBJEDD010000155.1:0-2406 GCA_051871715.1 Muribaculaceae bacterium
CGCGTACACCCTGGAGGTTGTAGAACTCAACGGGAGCCTCGTTGGAGATTTCAACGTCCTCGATACCGGATACGTTGGTGAAGAGAGTGGAATCGTAAGCCTTGGTCTCAACAGAGGTATTCGAGGTGAAGATGATAACTGTAGACTCGGTAACAGTTATTTGAGGTTCATTATTGGCGGGATAGCGCCAAGCGCAGTCCTCACCCTTAGCATTACCGTCACTGATAATCCACTGGAGAGATGTAGCATCTACACTGTATGTGTAAACGTCGCGAGTATCAGTACCATCGAAGTAGTACAAACCAACTTCCTTAGACATTTCCTCGCCGGGCCATGCAGCCACATCATTATTACGATAGATGTAGGGAGCGCCGGTTGCCTCATAGGGAGCTACTACATAGACTGTGATGCCCTCGCCGGGGGTGTAGTTGCGGGTGATGCGGAGGGTACCGCGGTGGTTGGTGAGGTCGGGAGTGAAAGTGATGTTGACAGTACCGCTAACCTCGCCAATCTTGAGGTTCTTGCCATCCTTAACGTCGTAGATGGTGTAGTCAACGCCGTCAGCATCAACTGCGAGTTCGCCACCATCGACAGTGCTTGATGAGCCGAAGCCCCAAGTCCAAGGATTGCCGGTACCAGTCTCGTTGGAGCCAATCTTGAATTCGCAGTTAGACAACGAGATCGGACCATAAGTATAGACACCATCGGTGAGAGTCATCTTGTAATCGAGGTTATCCCAACCATTGGGGTTGAAGCCACCACGGAGATAGAGGTCGGGATAAACGTATTCAACCTTGATGTTACCGACGTTAGAATCGCTCTCATTAAGAGTGAAAGTGATATTTACATTGCAAGCAATCGAGGAGTACCATGCCAAGTTCTTAGTGTCGTTAGAGCCATCCTTGATATAAATATTGTAACTATTACCGGGGAGGATTTGCAATTGACCATCTGATGTACCATAGCCGAAGTAGCGAGTCTGGTCGGAGATCTTGAATTGTTTGTTGGCAGTCACGCTGACATTCTCAAGGGTGTAGTTAACACCATCAGTGGTATTGAACTTGAAGGCATTAACGAATGACCATGCAGTATCGCCATCCTTAGTCTCTTCTCCAACGAGCCAGAAATCGGTGAAGGATGACTTGGCGACGACTTTGAAGGTCAAGTTCTTGAGGTCGACGGTGAAGGTGTATTCGCCGGCGGTGTTGGTGAGTTGCCAGCGGTTGGTGCAACCATTAACCATAGTTGTTGCTTCGTTAAGATTACAAGCCAAATATGAGGATGCAGAGCCGTCACCTGTTACTGTGGGACCGTAAGAATAAGCATCGGCTTTGCTACTGTCGCTGTAGAAGCGGAAAGAAGTATTTTCATCAAGAGTAATAGTTGCCTCGTAAACACCTTCAGAACCATCTTTAGCTTTGATTTCAGTAAGTGAAGAAGATCCACCTTCAGGTTTACGATAGAGATAGAGGCTGGTGGGGTAAACCCTTGTTACTTTAACTTTATTGGTGGTGAGGTCCAAGGTCACCTTGTAATTTCCGCTCTCTGCAGGAGTGTACTCAAAGCGAGCTTTGTTGCCATTAACAACATCGTAGTCGGTGTCCAACGAAACAGTGACATTTTCATTGGTTGATGTGCCATAAGACTTTGAATCATCAGATGATGAGTCAGTGCTATAGAAACGGAAAGAAGCCATAGCTGACAAAGAAAGAGTATACTCATAAACGCCTTCAGACACAGTAGTCATAGCCTTGAAGCTGCTATCATAGTAGTACATGGTAGCGGGGTAAGTGGGGGTTTCGGAATGTGCGGCTACGGTCAGCTTGAGGGTGCTGAAGTCGAAGGTGAGGTCGTAGGTACCTTTCGGAAGATTGAAACCGGCTTGTTCTCCATTATATGTCAAATCATATGTTCCGGCTGCTGAGATAGCTGTAGAAAGACCAAATAGGGTTTTGTAATCGTTACTTGCAATTTTCCATTGAGTACTTTCTGTAAGAGTAACAGTCATTTTATACTCATAACCCTCACGACTGAACTGATTCACGGCTCCTTCGTTGGCATCCCAAGTTCTATATCCACGAAGCCACAATTTATCTGCATCAGATATCGCGATTTCTACTCTTTCACCACCGTCACCATTATCATATATACCGGTGATTGTTATCAAAACAGACTTCGACGAAAATGAACCAAATGTGGCGTTGCTTCTATCTCTAGAATAAAGTTTATTGTAATTCGATTCTAAGTTTACGGTAAGACTCGAACAGCCACACCAATAGTCATCATTTCTATTGGCAATTTGAAATTGCTTGCCTGAAATCTTGGACGCATCTTCAACAAGCAACGTATAGACACCATTACCAATATTATTAAACTTGTAAGTGTCGGAATGATTCCATTCCCATT
>JBJEDD010000156.1:0-9274 GCA_051871715.1 Muribaculaceae bacterium
CACGTTTTTTTCGTACCTTTGTCGCTAATTTCAAATATTTTATCATTGACTGAAGATGACAGACCGACTACGCTGGAGTGAAATAGAGCATCTCCCCGAGTGGGATGAAGAATTTTACGACGTCTACACCGCCAAAAAATTTGGCAAATGGGTGATGCTCAAGACCTTGAAACCTCAATACAAGGACGACCCGGCTATGTGCGCTATGTTGGAGAAGGAATTTGATACCCGCTACAACCTCGCACATCCCAACATCATTATGATTAACGACCTCGAGGAGGTGCCCGGTGTGGGCATCAGCATCATCACCGACGACGTCTACGGCGACTCCCTGCGCAAACTAATCCGCGAGCGCAAAGTCACCCCGGCTCACGTCGCCAAGTTGCGCCGCCAACTGGTCGATGCTATGGATTATATACAGACCAATCACCTCGCTCACCACCCCCTGCGCCCCGAGAATATCATTTTTACCGAAAATATCGGCAACCTCAAACTCATCGACGTAGGATTTGAGCAACGCAAGGCGCTCACTCCCATCGATACCTCCCAGGATATCTACAATTATGGCTTGGTAATCAAGGAGGTACTCGACTCTTGCGACCTCGAGGACCCCACCCTGCGGCGCGTCGCCGAGCGCTGTCTCGACCCCGACCCCCATCGCCGCTACCGCGACATCGAGCAACTGCGCATGGACCTCGCCGGACGTCGCAGCAACCGCCTCTATATCGCCATCATTGCTTTCCTTGCCGCCATGATTCTCCTCCTGCTGTGGCTGTCTTCTCCGTGGGCTCCCACACCTCACGCTTAATTCCCTATCCACTATGGCTGTAACAGTAAAAGCACTCGCTCCAACGAGCGCAAACCTCAAGAAATATGTAAAATTCGGCATCGCTCTCTACAAGGGCAATGCCTGCTATGTACCCCCACTCATCATCGATGAAATGGCTACCCTGTCGCCTGCCAAGAATCCTGCCTTCGAGCACTGCGAGGCACAGATGTTCATGGCGCTGCGCGACGGCAAGCCCGTGGGACGCATCACCGCTATCATCAACCGACTGGTCAACGAGAAGGAAGGTCGGCAGACCGTCCGCTTCGGCTTCGTTGACTTCATTGACGATGCCGAGGTGGTCGACGCACTCTTCAAGGCTGTCGGCGACTGGGCACGCGAGCGCCACTGTGTCGACATCGTCGGTCCTATGGGCTTCTCCGATATGGACCACGAGGGTATGCTCATCGAGGGCTTCGACGAGATGGGCACCATGGCTACCATTTACAACTACCCCTACTACAAGGACCACATGGAGCGCATGGGCTTCGCCAAGGACGTCGATTGGATTGAATACCGCATCACCGTGCCCGATGCCGTGCCCGACAAGTACCGCCGCATCGCCGAGATTGTCGCTCGCAAGTACAACCTCCGCGTCATCAAGTTCACCTCGCGCCGCCACGTCAAGGAGCAGTATGGTCAAGCCCTCTTCGACCTCATCAACGAGGCTTATGCCGGGCTCTACGGCTACTCCCCCCTAACCCCTGCCGAGATCAACCACTACGTCGACACCTACCTCGCCATCCTCCGCTTGCAAGATGTATGTGCCGTAGTTGATGCCGACGACAACCTCGTCGCCGTGGGCATCTCCATGCCCTCGCTATCCAAGGCTCTGCGCTCCTGCGGTGGCAAACTGTTCCCCTGGGGCTGGTATCCCTTGCTCCGCGCCATCCGCGGTCACGTCGACGTCGTCGACCTCCTCTTGGTTGCCGTCAAGCCCGAATATCAGAGCAAGGGCGTCAACGCCATGCTTTTCACCGACCTCCTACCCGGTTACATAGCCAACGGTTACAAATTTGCCGAGTCCAACCTCGAGCTCGAGGGCAACGAGAGCGTCCAACGACAGTGGGAATACTTCGAGCGTCGTCAACACCGCCGCCGCCGCGCTTGGCGTCGCGCCCTCTAATCCTCTAATCTCCACATCACGATGAATTTACTCAAGAAATTTTGGGCTGCCGCCATCACACGAGCCCGTGCCAATAAACTCACCCGCTGGATACGCTTCGGCATCGTCTCGCTCATCTTCTTCCTCTGGGTCATCTGGATGGGCAACCCCTGGCTCGCCCTATGGTGGCTTCTCCTCATTGATATATATATCACCGGCTTCATCCCATTCACCTGGTGGAAGCGGAGCAAGAGCGCCCTGGTGCGCGGTGTCATGGGCTGGGTCGACGCCATCGTCTATGCACTCATCCTCGTCTACTTCGTCTTTGCCTTCGTAGGGCAGAATTACCAAATACCCTCGGCTTCGCTGGAGAAGACCCTCCTCACCGGCGACTATTTGTGGGTCAACAAGATGCTCTACGGCCCTCGTGTGCCCATGACCCCCATCCACTTCCCCCTGGTGCACAACACCCTCCCCATCCTTGGCTGTGACAGTTACACCGACTGCCCCTCCAACACCTACCACCGACTCAAGGGCATTCGCAACGTCGAGGCAGGTGACATCGTCGTCTTCAACTTCCCTGCCGGCGACACCGTCCTCACCAAAATGGAGGAGACCGCCGAATACTACTACTATGCCGTCGCCAAATACGGGCGCGACTTCCTGCTCAACAATCCCGAGCGCTTCGGTACCCTCAAATATCGCCCCGTCGACCGTCGCCAGAACTTCGTAAAGCGCGCCGTGGGTCTCCCCGGGCAGCGCCTGCGCATCAGCGGCGACACCATCTATATCGACGGCGAGCCGCAGCCATTCCCCAAGCATGTGCAGTTCAACTACATAGTCGCCTCGTCGCGAACCTTCGAGGACGATCTCCTCAAGGAACTCACCATCTCGCGTAGCGATGTCGCTCAACTATCCCTCACCCCCGACGACCGCGAATACTTCGCCCACTTCGTCCCGCAAGTCCACACCTCTCCTTATATATATATAATGCCGCTCACCGACGAGACCCGCAGCACCCTCATCGAGCGCGGATACATCAACGGCTACGTCAAGGCATCTGATGCCCTCAACTACAGCGGCGCCGACCTCTTCCTCTTCCCCCAAGGGCTCAGCGACTCGTGGACCCTCAGCAACTATGGCGGCTCCGATGGTGTGTGGATACCTCGCCGCGGCGAGTCTATTGACCTCACCCCCGACAACTGGACTATCTACAACCGCTGCATACGCAACTACGAGGGGCATCACGATGCCTACATCGACACCGATGGCACCGTGTACATCGACGGCGAGCCAGCCTCGACCTACACCTTCGCCATGGACTACTACTTCATGATGGGCGACAACCGCGACAACTCGCAGGACTCCCGCTTCTGGGGCTTCGTCCCCGAAGACCACATCGTGGGCTCGCCGATGTTTGTCCTCGTCTCCTTCGACCGCGAGCGCAGCCTCTTCGACGGCGGCTTCCGCTGGAACCGCATCTTCCGCGACGCCAATCCCGACAAATGACCACGCCCCTGACTCTCTTCCCGGGGCAAGCGGTCATCCTGCCGCCGCGCCTGTTGGGCACCGCCGCCTACTATGCCACGATGCTCGCCTACGAGCACCCCGTTGTCGACACGGCGCTACGCTTCAACAAGCGCGCCAAGAGCGTCCATCGCTACGATATCGCCGATGTGCGTGGCACCATGGCTCTCACCGTGCCCATCGTCCACGCCTCGGGTAGCGCTCGCTGGTGCGATGTCGCAGTGTCGCGTCACGGCGACTGGTGGCGCCTACATCGCACCGCCTGGGAGAGCGCCTATGGTCGCACCCCGTTCTTTGAATTCCTCATCGACCGCTTCGACAGCGTCCTCGCCGACCCGGGCGACGACCTCCCGGTCACCGAGTTGATTGCTCGCGCCGACACTGCCGTCCTCGGTTGCCTCCACCTCGACTGCGGGCTCGTCCACGGCGATGCCCCCGTCGATGCCGTCGACCTGCGCCGTGCCGACTTCTCATGCCCGGCGATGCCACCTCACTTCCAGGTGCGCCAAGCCTCTCTCGGCTTCATCGCCAACCTCTCTATCCTCGACCTACTCTTCAACCTCGGCTCCGACGCCGCTATTTATCTCAAAAAACTTATTCCGCTGATTTTCAATCAACAATATGGAGCAAACTCATAAATCAGGCTTTGTCAACATCGTGGGCAACCCCAATGTGGGCAAGTCGACCCTCATGAACGACCTCGTGGGCGAGCGCCTCTCTATCATCACCTCCAAGGCGCAGACCACTCGCCACCGCATCACCGGCATCGTCAACACCCCCGAGTATCAAATCGTCTTCTCCGACACCCCGGGTGTGCTCAAGCCCAAATACAAACTCCAAGAGAGCATGCTCTCCTTCAGCGAGGAAGCCCTCACCGATGCCGACATCCTCCTCTATGTCACCGACGTAGTCGAGGACCCCACCAAGAATGCCGACTTCCTCGAGCGCGTCGCTCGAGAGAAAGTCCCCGTATTGCTCATTATCAACAAGATAGACCTCCTCAAGGGGCAGCACGACCTCGAGCAAATCGTCGACCGCTGGCATGCCCTCCTCCCCAACGCCGAGATTATCCCCGCCTCTGCCAAGCACGGCTTCAACGTCGCCGCACTGATGAAACGCATCGTCGACCTCCTCCCCGTCGGCGAGCCTTACTTCGGCAAGGACGCCCTCACCGACAAGCCTGCGCGCTTCTTCGTCACCGAAATCGTCCGCGAGAAAATTCTCCTCAACTACGACAAGGAAGTCCCTTACTCCGCCGAGGTGATTGTCGAAAAATTTGACGAAAAAGACAACTCTATCCACATCATGGCTGTTATCTATGTCGAGCGCGACTCGCAGAAAGCCATCCTCATCGGGCGCGGCGGCTCACGACTCAAGCACGTAGGCATCGAGGCGCGCAAGGATATCGAGACCTTCTTCGACAAAAAAGTGTTCCTCGAACTATTCGTCAAGGTAGAACCCGACTGGCGCAATCGCGAGAACAAACTCCGCGCCTTCGGTTATATTGAATAATTAATGATTAACTTTGCCCCCGGGCAGAGCCAATGACCACCTAAATATATATTACAATGTTAGTAGCCATCGTAGGACGCCCCAATGTGGGCAAGTCTACCCTCTTCAACCGACTCACTCAAACCCGCACCGCCATCGTCGACCCCACCGCCGGCACCACTCGCGACCGCCAGTATGGCAAGGTCGACTGGTGTGGCACCGAATTTTCTATCGTCGACACCGGCGGCTGGGTCGTCAATAGCGAAGATATCTTCGAAGCCGAAATCAACCGCCAGGTCAACCTCGCCATCGAGCAAGCCGACCTCATCCTCTTCTGCGTCGACTCCACCGGCGGCATCACCGACCTCGACGAACACGTCGCTCGCATCCTCCGCCGCAGCAACAAGCCCGTATTGTTGGTCGCCAACAAGGTCGACTCCAACGAGTGGCTCTACAACGTCCCCGAGTTCTATGCCCTGGGACTCGGCGACCCATTCCCCATCTCCGCCACCAACGGATACGGCACCGGTGACCTCCTCGACCGCATCGTCAAGGACCTCCCCACCCCCGATGCCGATGCCTCCGAGACCGTCGACGACCTCCCCAAATTCACCATCGTCGGGCGCCCCAATGCCGGTAAGTCCTCGCTAATCAATGCCTTTGCCGGCGAGGACCGACACATCGTCACCGACATCGCCGGCACAACCCGCGACTCGGTATTCGCTCGCTACAACAAGTTCGGCTTCGACTTCTATCTCGTCGACACCGCCGGCATCCGCAAGAAGAACAAGGTCAACGAGGACATCGAGTACTACTCGGTCATCCGCTCCATCCGCTCCATCGAGGCATCCGACGTGTGCATCCTCGTCATCGACGCCACTCGCGGCATCGAGGCTCAGGACGTAGCCATTTTCTCCCTCATCCAGCGCAATAACAAGGGATTGGTGGTCGCCGTCAACAAGTGGGACCTCGTGCAGGACAAGTCTACCGCCGCCATCAAGCACTTCGAGGACGCTATCCGCGAGCGCTTTGCCCCATTCACCGACTTCCCCATCATCTTCTGCTCGGCGCTCACCAAGCAACGCATCTTCAAGATTATCGAGACCGCTACCGAGGTCTACGCCAACCGTTGTCGCACCATCTCCACATCGACGCTCAACAAGGTGCTCGGCGAGGATATCGCCGCTTATCCCCCGCCATCCAACAAGGGCAAGTATATCAAAATCAAGTATATAACCATGCTCAAGGGCTCGTTTGTCCCCACATTCATCTTCTTCTGCAACCTCCCCCAGTGGGTCAAGGAGCCCTACCGCCGTTATCTCGAAAACAAGATACGCGAGCACTGGCAATTCTCCGGCACTCCCATTCGCCTATACTTCCGCGATAAGTCCAAGGAATAAAAAATAATTCGCTAATTATTACTTTCTTATCGTTTTTTTTAGTAATTTTGCCACAACGATTACAGAATACACCTAACGACAATAGCGCTTATGTCACAAAAACCCTATGATTTCCTCATTGTCGGCTCGGGCCTCTACGGTGCAACCTTCGCCCACCGAGCCACACGCAATGGGCTCAAATGCTTGGTCATCGACCGCCGTCCCGTAGCCGGTGG
Source organism: Muribaculaceae bacterium (assembly GCA_051871715.1). GTDB lineage: Bacteria > Bacteroidota > Bacteroidia > Bacteroidales > Muribaculaceae > CAG-873. The sequence continues at coordinate 6,565 of JBJEDD010000156.1, forward strand.
CAACGTTTACTGCGAGAAAATCGCCGGCGTGAACATCCACGCCTACGGTCCCCACATCTTCCGCACCTCCGACAAGGCTATCTGGGATATGGTGTGCGACCTCGTCCCCATGGACCGCTACATCCACAAGGCGATGTCGCTCGGCGCCGACGGCGTCTACCGCAACCTCCCCTTCAACATGCACACCTTCCGCGAGCTCTGGGGCGTTGAAACCCCCGAGGCAGCCCGCGAGATGCTCGAGAAACAACGCGCCGACGCCCCCGAGAATCCCCTCAATCTCGAAGACCAGGCTATCGCCATGGTCGGCAGAGACCTCTATGAACTCATGGTCAAGCGTTACAACGAGAAACTCTGGGGACGCCCCTGCGCCAACCTTCCCTCATTCCTCATCAAGCGTATCCCCCTGCGCTTCACCTACGACAACAACTACTTCGACGACACTTACACCGGTGTGCCCGTCGGCGGCTACAACAAACTCATCGACAAACTCCTCGAGGGCTCGGAGGTGCGCCTCGGCGTTGACTTCTTCAACGACCGCGAGGGGCTCTCGGCACTCGCCAGACACACCATATTCACCGGCAAAATCGACGAATTCTTTGATTACCGCTTCGGTCGCCTCGACTACCGCACCCTCCGCTTTGAGCACGAGGTTGTCGACAAGTCTTTCGCTCAGCCCGTAGCCGTCATCACCGACAACACTCTCGAAAACGACTATGTGCGCATCACCGAGCACAAGCACTTCGACTCTGAGGCGCGCGACCTCCCTACCACCGTGGTAACTCGCGAGTACTCAGTGGAATACACCGAGGGCATGGAAGCCCTCTATCCCGTCAACGATGTGCGCAACACCGCCATCTATGCCCGATATCACGACCTCGCCAACCGCGAGCCCGACGTCACCTTCGGTGGTCGCCTCGCCGAGTACAAGTACTACGACATGGCTCCCGTTATGGCTAAGGCGCTCCGCGACTTCGACGAGTTGATGATTCACATCCAATGAAAGACCCCGAGACTCCCTCCACCGCGCCCGCACACAAGTCGTGGCTACGCCGCTACGTCTCCATCCCGGCTGTCATAGTCACCTGCGTCATCGTCTACCTCACATTCTTTGGCGATAACTCTATAGCACAACGACTTGAGTACGAGCACTCTATCGACAGCATCTCGGCTCTCCTCGCCGCCGAGGAGGACTCCTTGCAATACTACCGCAACCTCAACGACCGCCTCTCCACCGACCCCGAATTGATGGAGCAGGTGGTGCGCGAGCAATACAATATGAACCGTCCCAACGAGGACGTATTCCTCATCACCGATGAATAAACGCCAAATCACCTCCATCGCAGCCAACATCGGCTTGCTACTTATCGCCGCAGCCATCGCCACCCCCATCATCGTCGGGGGCTTCTTCGAGGACGACCTCCACAAGTGGCTCGCCGTTGCCGGCGCGGCTATTTACCTCATAGCCACCCTCTTCCGCCCTGCCCTACCCGGCGACGCTCCCTTGACACAGCGCCGCTGGAACCGCATCGATGCCTGGACCGCAATCATCTTTGCCGCCGGCGCCGCCATGCTCTTCACCCCATACACCACCGTCCGCGACTGGATCGCCTTCACCCTCGCCGGAGCAGTCCTCAAGATTATCTGCTTCTTCCGAGCCATGCGTCCCTTCAAGTGACGACTCATTTATAACTAATTAACAAAAAATTTATATTCTCCACCTCTCTTATACAACGTAATTACGGAAATTTTTCGTAATTTTGCAGTCGAAAAACCGGGGTGATGCCCCACAGCCCGCCCCGACATAACCAACAGATTGATATTCAACCAAATAAAAATTAAATTACAATTATGACAAAAATCGGTATTAATGGTTTTGGCCGCATCGGACGTTTCGTGTTCCGTGCCTCAACCAAGCGCGATGACATCGAAGTAGTTGCCATCAACGACCTCCTCCCCGTTGACTACATGGCTTACATGCTCAAGTATGACACAATGCACGGCCAGTTCGAAGGCACCGTTGACTTCGACCTCGAGAAAAGCGAACTCATCGTTAACGGCAAGCACATCCGCGTTACCGCATGCCGCGACCCCAAAGAAATCGCTTGGGGCAATGTAGGCGCTGAATATGTTGTTGAGTCTACCGGTCTCTTCCTCACCAAGGAGAAGGCTCAGGGCCACATCGACGCAGGTGCCAAGTACGTAGTTATGTCCGCTCCCTCCAAGGACGACACCCCCATGTTTGTTTGCGGCGTAAATGCCGACACCTATGTTAAGGGCACTCAGTTCGTTTCTAACGCTTCTTGCACCACCAACTGTCTCGCTCCTATCGCCAAGGTCCTCAACGACAAGTTTGGCATCGTTAACGGCCTCATGACCACCGTTCACTCCACCACCGCTACCCAGAAGACCGTCGACGGTCCCTCTATGAAGGACTGGCGTGGTGGCCGTGCCGCTTCGGGCAACATCATCCCCTCAAGCACCGGCGCTGCAAAGGCTGTAGGCAAAGTTATCCCCGAACTCAACGGCAAGCTCACCGGTATCTCGATGCGTGTCCCCACCCTCGACGTATCTGTTGTTGACCTCACCGTTAACCTCGCTAACCCCGCTTCCAAGGAAGACATCTGCGCTGCCATGAAGGCTGCTGCCGAAGGCGAGCTCAAGGGCGTGCTCGGCTACACCGAAGACGCTGTCGTTTCAAGCGACTTCCTCG
>JBJEDD010000157.1:0-2381 GCA_051871715.1 Muribaculaceae bacterium
CTATAATTCAATTATTTCAAAGAGCGATTAGTCCACTTTAACGGGACAGTAGTGATTTCAAACATCTCTTTGGTGTTGACTTCGCTACACTTGATATCTTATTACCGGTAGGCATCTCATTTTACACTTTCCAGGCTATTGCATACAGCGTAGATGTGTACAAGGGCAAGATCGAGCCTTGCAACCACTTGCTAAATTTTGCCACTTTCATTGCATACTTTCCCCAATTGGTTGCCGGACCTATCGAGCGAGCCTCACAATTACTCACTCAGATTAGCGCCAATCGTCAGTGGCGTCGCGACTATGCTGTTGAGGGATTGAGGATGGTGTTGGTTGGCGTGCTCAAAAAGGTATGTATCTCCAATATGCTCGCCCTATATGCCGACCAGTACTTCTTGAAAACCGGTGATCCAATAACCGCTCTTAAGGCGGGTATGGCCTTTACGTTACAGATTTATGTTGACTTCTCGGCTTATAGCGAGATTGCACGAGGTGTCTCACGGTTGTTAGGTATCGAATTGATGGCAAATTTTCGTTTCCCTCTGTTTTCGCGCAACATCATTGAGTTTTGGCAGCGCTGGCACATATCATTGATGTGGTGGTTCAGAGACTATGTATACATTCCGCTTGGAGGTAGCCGACGCGGATCGCGACGCACAATTATCAACATCGCCTTAGTATTTATTCTATCGGGCATGTGGCACGGTGCGGCATGGAATTATGTGCTATGGGGTGCATATTGGGCGGTTGCCTATATAGTCGGCAAGGCTTTATTGCACCTCCCCAAGCGCAATGAATCTATAGCGATTATCCACCTACCCTCAATGATACTGACTCTCGGAATCGTGTCTTTTGGCTTTTATGTATTCCGCTGCGAGGACGGCACTCAATTAATGAATGGCTTGCACAGTGCCATTTATTACGTAGCCTTCTTCGGGCTCAGTTGGTTGATCGCCAGGTGTTTGTTTTATAATCGATTGACCATACGTATCACGCAAGTAGCTATGTCGTTATGCCTCGTTGCTTGGATGCTGAGATACATTATATTGTGGCAAACGGCAATGGCTGACTGGTGGCTGATACCGGCGTTATTGGTTTTCGCCCTTGAGTGGCACAACCGCAATGCCGACTATCCGACAGCGCATATAAGCGACAAGCGTTATTTATGCTATGCTTTCTATTGGGTGTGTATGCTCGCTGTACTGATTAGTGAGAATGAAGGTACATCCTTTATTTATTTCCAATTCTGACGGCTATGAAGAATACGACACGCTCGATAATCGCGTTTATTACAAAGTCATTGGCAATGACTCTGCCGGTGATAATTCCGACTCTTATTTACTATTTCGTAGCTGACCCATTCAAGACCGTCAACAACTATGACCCTTACTTCGATGACCCTAAAGCCACTCCCGTTAGGCTTGGTGTAAACAAGGGTATGGTGAGTCTGCGCAACCTTACAACACGTCAAGCAGAGGGTATAAAATACAATGCTTTTATCTTCGGCTCATCAGTTTCGTGCTACTATGATGCCGACGAGTGGGCTTCTTACCTCGGCAAGGATGCAATACCATATCACTTTGACTCATCGAGCGAGAGCCTTATGAGCATGGCTGATAAAGTCCGCTACTTGGATCGGCAAGGCACAGAAATTCGTTATGCTATCATCGTCCTTGACCCGCTTGTAATATCTGCTGATGACAGCGATAAGGTGCCATTCATTAATCCGCCTGACTTATATAGCGGTATCAATTATTTGGCTAAGTGGCTGCATTGGCATTACATATTCTTTACAGCTTCTACCAATGTTGACTATCTCAAGACATGGATTCCGTGGATAATTACAGGCGAGAAACATGTTTATGGCAACAACACTATATTTGAGGAGCAACCTATTGAATATAATGCAATTACCAATCAGGAGAATATGCCATCGTGGGAAAGAATTATCGCCAACAGTCCGGAGCAATTCTATTGTACTTATCCGCTAATTCCTTCACCGGATAATATCACAGCATGCCCTGTGAGCATTGATGCACAGCGAGCTGAGGCTCTACAAACTATCGCTTCAATATTCGCAAGACATCACACAGATTATCAAATAATTATAGGTCCCAAACGATCCAAGCTATATCTCAACTCGGCAGATTACGAGACTCTCATGAGCATTTTCGACTCCTCTTGTGTCCACGATTATAGTCGCGAATTGGCTACAGACTTGGAGTGCGATACATTATTGTACGACAACACACACTACCGTCCCGTCTACGCCTCGCGCTTGATGAAAAAGTGCTACAATAATTTCTAAAAATTTCTAAATTTGTTTGGTGTTTAGGTAATGCTCTCTTTGTAAGAGAGCATTAATACGCTTGCAAAGGTAT
>JBJEDD010000158.1:0-9211 GCA_051871715.1 Muribaculaceae bacterium
TTAAATTACTATCATTTTTTTACTCAAAAATTTGGAAGTTAACATAGTTCGTAATGGGATTTTAACTATAATTAATATTATACAATGCAATCCTATTTAATTAGGAATTAGGAGATAGGAGATAGGAATTTCTTTTAATTAGGAATTAGGAGATAGGAATTTCTTTTAATTAGGGATTAGGAGATGGGGATAAGCAACCCGCGCTGCGGGTTGTGCTTTCTTTTTTGCGGTGGTGACCCCCACGTAGGCGCACAGCGCCAACGTGGGGTTTCGCTTGAGGAACCTCGCTTCGCGGGTTCTCCCGCGGTGCTGGCGCTAGTCAGTCGCTACACGGGTTCTCTCCTTGCAACTTACAGCATCGGCGAGGAATAAGCTGAAGGAATGGGGAATGGGGTGGAAGCAACCCGCGGTGCGGGTTGTGCTTTTTTTTGGGGGTGACCCCCACGTAGGCGCACAGCGCCAACGTGGGGTTTCGCATGAGGAACCGCGCTTCGCGGGTTCTCTTGCCGGGGTAGGCGATGCTTGCGAGGATGCGATATATCGATTTTGATGAAATTATGGATTTTTTTTGGAGATTAGTGGGAATGTTGTTAGATTTGCATATTGATTGCCAATTATTAATTATTTATCTTCAATACCTGACTACCGAGCCATGATCACAGGGCAAATTAAAAATCAGATTGACCAAATTTGGGACGTTTTCTGGACCGGAGGCATCTCAAATTCAATAGATATTCTGGAGCAGATGACATATCTGTTCTTTATGAAACTTCTTGATGACAAGCAACTTAATCAAGAAGCCACCGCCTCTATCATGGGCGGCGAGATTACCGACCCCACTTTTGGACATGGCTCATGGCACAATCCCGAAACCGACCGCGATGTGCCGTTCGACGATTTGCGTTGGAGTCGCTTCCGCAACTTCGAGCCGACGCGTATGTTCCAGACCGTCAGTCAGGACGCCTTCTCTTTCATCAAGCACCTCAATAGCGGTAAGGAATCAGCTTACAGCCGCTTCATGGAAAACGCCATTTTCCTCATTCAGTCGCCGCGCACCCTCGTCAAGATTGTCGAGGGCATCAACTCGCTCGACATGAACAACCGCGACACGATGGGCGACGTCTACGAGTATATCCTTGGCAAAATGGCTGCAAGCGGCAACAACGGACAGTTCCGCACTCCGCGCCACATCATTGCCATGATGGTGTCACTGATGAAGCCGTCGCTCGACGATAGCATCTGCGACCCTGCCATGGGTAGTGCCGGCTTCATCGTCGAGAGTGCCAAGTATGTCAAGAAGCATTATGCCAAGGAACTGATGAAGAAAGACAAGGCTCGCCACTTCCGCACATCTATGCTCCACGGCTTCGATACCGACCCCAAGATGCTGCGCATCGGAGCAATGAACCTCATGCTCCATGGCGTCGATGCCCCGGTCATCGAGTATCGCGACTCGCTCTCCACCGACAACACCGATACCGACCTCTACTCGCTCATCCTCGCTAATCCTCCCTTTGCCGGAAGTCTCGACAAGGAGGCTGTGTCGAAATCGCTCACCGCGATTGCCGACACCAAGAAAACCGAACTGCTGTTCATCTCGCTTTTCCTGCGTTCGCTCGAAGTGGGTGGTCGCTGCGCCTCCATCGTCCCCGACGGCGTGCTCACCGGCACATCTAAAGCCCACGTGGCACTGCGCCGTCGGCTCGTTGACGACAACCGCCTCCAAGCGGTCATCTCCATGCCCTCCGGCGTATTCCAGCCTTATTCGGGCGTCTCCACCGCTATCCTTATCTTCACCAAGACCGGCGCCGGTGGCACCGACAAGGTGTGGTTCTACGACATGAAAGCCGATGGCTTCTCCCTCGACCAAAAACGCACCGAGGTAGCCGACAACGACATCCCCGACATCATCGCCCGCTTCGCCAACCTCGATGCCGAGGCTGACCGCTCACGCACCGACAAGTCATTCCTCGTGCCCGTTGACGAAATCCGCCGGCACGGCTACGACCTCGCTTTCAATTCCTACAAGGAGAACGTGCGCGAGGTCGTGGAATACGAAGCCCCCGAAGTAATCCTCGACCGAGTAACCACTCTTGCCGCCGAAATTACCGACGGCATCAACTCCCTCCATTCTCTAATCATTGCCGACCATGAAGCATAACTGGGAGTATAAAGATTGGAAAGATGTTCTGAATATTATAAATGGTAAGAATCAGAAATCTGTAGAAAATCCACACGGTAAATATCCTATATTTGGAAGTGGTGGCATAATGGGCTATGCTAATGATTTTTTGTGTCCTAAGAATTGCACAATTATCGGTAGAAAAGGAAATATAAACAAACCAATTTATACAACCTCTAAGTTCTGGAATGTTGATACAGCTTTTGGGCTGGCTCCTTCAAATGCAATACATCCTCGTTTTTTGTTTTATTTCTGCTTAATTTATGATTTTGAAAAGCATAATAAGGCAACTACGATACCAAGTCTTGTGAAAAAAGATTTGCTAAATATCAAAATGCCTGTGCCACCGATGGAGGTGCAGGAGCAGATTGTAGCGGAACTTGACAAGATAAACGAAGTGATTGATGATTGTCGCGAATTGCTGCGCAACCTCGATGCTCTCGCCCAATCCCTTTTCTACGACACTTTCGGCGACCCAATCTCCAATCCCAAAGGCTGGAATGTTAAAAAATTATCTGATGAATGTCTTGATATTGTTGACGGCGACCATTCTGCACCTCCAAAATCAGAGAATGGTGTGCCATTTATTACAATATCTAATATTGATAAGACTCGTAACTCGATAGACTTTAAAGATTCTTTTTTCGTTCCTCAAGAATACTACGACAACTTGAAGCCTAATCGAAAGCCGCAAAAAGGAGATGTCCTATACACAGTTACTGGATCTTATGGAATGACTGTAATGATTACAGACGAGCCATGTTTCTGTTTTCAGCGACACATTGGTCTAATCCGCCCTAAATCTTCTCTAAATTCCGTATTTCTTGCATACTGGGGGCGCTCTAATGCAATAAAGAGTCATGCCGATAACGTTGCGACTGGAATTGCACAAAAGACAGTTTCACTTGCTTCTTTAAGAAACTTTCCTTTAATTCTTCCGCCACTTGCCCTGCAAGAGGACTTTGCCGCGAAGATTGAAGCGATTGAGGCGCAAAAGGCTAAGGTCGAGACCGCGATCGCCCAACTGCAAACGCTGCTCGACAGCCGCATGGATTACTGGTTTAATTAACACAACACCATGACAAATAAAGAAAACAAACCCGCATTTGTGAAACGCGACGCAATAGTGTCGGGCAAAGAATACGCACAACTACTTGGGACACTCAAAGAGCGTTACCGCAAGTCGCAAATCAAGGCGGCGGTTAAGGTAAACACCGCCATGCTTGAATATTATTGGGAGATGGGTCGTGACATTTCGCGCTTATATGCCAATGCCCGTTATGGCAGTGCGTTTTTCGACTGCCTGAGCCTCGACCTTAAAGCCGAGTTTCCCGACCAGACGGGCTTCTCGACGGCAAACATTCGTTACGCCAAACGTTGGTATGAGTTTTATAGTCAGTCGAATACAAATCTTCACCAAGCTGGTGAAGATTTCAAAATCGTAAATCGTCAGCAACTTGCTGACGATTTGGAAATGCCCATGGAGTTTGGCCAAATCCCATGGAAACACCATGTGCTAATATTCACCAAATCGAAATCGGTGGCCGAAGCACTATTCTATATTGATAAAACCATCGCAAATGGTTGGAGTCGTGCAGAACTTGAATCCGAAATTGACTTTAATCTCTACGGCAAGCAGGGTGCAGCCATCACCAATTTTGAAGAAAAGATGCCGGCACCATATAGCGGTCTTGCCAAAGCCATATTGAAAAGCCCATATGATTTCGGCTTTGTTGACCGCCGCATTAAAAACGAGCGCGACCTTGAAAACGAACTGGAGAGAAACATCACACGATTCCTTTTGGAACTGGGTCAAGGCTTCGCCTACGTCGGCAGGCAAATGGAATTGAAAATGCCGGGAGGACAGACGTTCATCCCCGACATGATATTTTACCACACGCGGCTGAAAGCCTATGTGGTTGTCGAACTGAAGATCGTACCGTTCATTCCCGACTTTGCCGGGAAAATAAACTTTTATGTAACAGCAGTTGACGAGTTGATGCGCCAGGATGATGACAACCCAACAATCGGGTTGCTCATCTGCAAATCCAAGGACAATACCGTGGTTGAATGGTCATTCAGAGGAATGACGCAACCCCTCGGCGTTGCCGAATTTAAGCCGCTTATCGCCAAGATGACTGAAATGTTGCCGTCGGAATCCGATTTACAACATATCATCGACACTTACGATGAAGACACGGAGGAGCTATAACTATGTTGAACTTCGATTACCTCAAACAAGTAGACGCTCTCGCCACATTGCACGGTTACTGCGACATGGCAGAGCAACGACAGACCACCGAGCCGGAAATCTCCGCGCTCAATGCCCGACGCGCCCTCGACTGGATAGTCAAGATTGTTTATCGGCTCAATAATGTTCCCATCGCCGAGCGAGCAAGCCTCTTTGAACTCACCGACGGCGAGACCTTCCGCGACTTCATCGACGACCCCGAAATCATGAAGCGCGTGCATTGGGTGCGCAAAATCGGCAACGCCGCCGCCCATGACAGCCACGTCTCCAAAACAGAAGCATACTATTCGGTGTGGAATCTATACGATGTTGTCAAGGCTATCCTCATAAAACTCCGCGTTTTCGAGTCCATAGCCCCATTTGACAAGACGCTCATTCCCGAGCGACCGCTCCGTCAGCGCATCATGGTGCCGAAGCCGCAGCAGGTGGAAACCTCGCAGAAAGAATTTTCTGCAACCGTACCTGCCGAAGCCGTCAAAGCTGCTCCGAAGGTCAAGGTCGAACTCAAATGGGACGAAATCGACGAGGCAACGACTCGCAAACTGCTCATCGACCTCATGCTCAAAGATGCCGGTTGGAAAATCCTGCCCACCGAGGGCGCGAAGCACCCCGGCATGGCTGGCATAGAGATAGAAGTGCAGGGAATGCCCAACAACGCCGGAGTCGGTTACGCCGACTATGTGCTCTTTGGCGACGACGGCAAGCCGCTTGCCGTGATAGAAGCCAAGCGCACGAGCGTCGACCCGCACGTCGGCGAGCAACAGGCAAAACTCTATGCCGACTGTCTCGAAGCCGAATATGGCGTGAGACCCGCAATATATTTCACCAACGGCTACAAGACATGGTTTGTGGACTGCCTCGGCTATCCCAAGCGCGAACTTTATGCCTTCCACAGCAAGGAAGACCTGCAATGGCTGCATCAGCAGCGTGGCAGAAAAGATATTACCGATATGTCGGTCAAAGACTCCATCTCCAACCGACACTATCAGAAAACCGCCATAAAGAAACTCTGCGAACACTTCAACAGCAAGCATCGCCGTGGCTTGCTCGTAATGGCTACAGGTACGGGTAAGACCCGCACCGCCATCTCGCTCGTCGATGTGTTGAGCCGCGCAGGGTGGGTGAAGAACACGCTCTTTCTTGCCGACCGCAAGAGTCTCGTCAAGCAAGCACACCGCAACTTCGTCAAACTGATGCCCGAAGTCTCGACTTGCATTCTCAGCGAGGACGAAAAGCCCGACATGAATGCAAGGATAATGTTCTCCACCTACCAGACGATGATAAACCACGTCGACAACGAAGAAAAGACGTTCTCCGTCGGACGTTTCGACCTTATCATCATCGACGAGGCTCACCGCTCGGTATTCGGCAAGTATGGCGCTATATTCCATTACTTCGACTCTCTGCTCACCGGTCTCACGGCAACGCCGCGCGACCAAGTGGACAAATCGACCTACGAACTGTTGCAACTCGAAGGGGGCGAACCAAACTTCTCGTATGAACTCGACGAAGCCGTGGCAGACGGATACCTCGTGCCCCCCGTAGGTCTGAAATACGAGTCGGAAGTGCTGAAGGACGGCATCACTTACAGCAAACTTACGCCCGAAGAACGCGAGCAACTTGAGAAGGTGTGGGAATATGAAGCCGCCCTCGGCGAGACCGGCGACCCGCAATCGCGCGACATCACAAGCCCCGAACTTTACAAATATATCTTCAACACCGTGACGGTCGACCGCGTCCTCCAGGAACTGATGGAACGCGGCATCAAAGTGGATTCCGGCGAGAAGATTGGCAAGACCATCATCTTTGCCTTCAACAGCCAACACGCCGAGCAGATTGTGCGCCGCTTCAATGCGCTATATCCCGAACTCGGTCCCGACTTTTGCCGCCAAATCGACTACTCGGTGAAATATGCTCAGAGCCTCATAGACTCATTCGAGCAACGCGACTCGCTGCCGCAGATTGCCGTGTCGGTGGATATGCTCGACACCGGCATCGACGTGCCCGACATTCTCAACCTCGTATTCTTCAAGCGCGTCCGCTCCTACATCAAATTCATGCAGATGGTGGGCCGCGGCACACGCCTGAGCGAGGGCATCTTCGGACCCGGCAACGACAAGAAAGAGTTTCTTATCTTCGACTGGTGCGGCAACTTCGAGTATTTCGAGCAACACGTCAAGCAGCCAAAGGAATTGAAAGCCACTTCGCTCACCGAAAAGATTTTCGGCATACGCGCCGAAATAGCTTTCTGTCTGCAAGACGCTCAATATCAAGCCGATGAATTTGCCAAAGGCTTCCATGACGAGCTTAAGCAAACGCTTCTGAAACAAGTTCAGGAACTGTCCGACGCTCACATTTCTGTGCGCAAGTATTGGCAAACGGTCAAGAAATACTCCGACCCGTCGGCTTGGGTGCATATCAAAGCCACGGATGTTCAGGAAATAAAGGGCGAGATTGCACCGCTCATTCTCAAAAAGAGCGATAACGAATTGGCTAAGAAATTTGACCTGCTTTCGTTATATATCCAACTCGCCATAGTCGACGAGTCATTCGACTCCAAAGGCGCGGAGGCAAAGGTGACGCAAATCGTCGACCTCCTGCGCAAACGCGCTGCCGTTCCGGCTATCATGGCTAAGATGCCGCTACTCGACGAAATCATGACATCGGCATTCTGGAACAACAAGTCTCTCGCCACAATCGAGAATATGCGCATCGAGGTGCGCGAGCTGATGCAATATCTCACCGGCGAAGCCAAGAAGACATTTGAAGTGATTGTCGAGGACAACACCCGGGAGAACGGCGTTGCCGAAAACTTTGTTACCACCGTTACATATCGTCAAAAAGTCCTCGACTTCCTCACCGAAAACCGCGACCACCCGGTGCTCCAAAAAATCAAGAACATCGAGCAACTTTCAGCCGAGGACATCGCTGAGCTGGAGCGCATCATGTGGCAGGAACTCGGCTCAAAAGAGGATTACGACCGCTTCCTGCACCGCGAGAACCTTGCCGACAGTTGCGGCGACAGCGTAGCCGCTTTCATCCGCACCTTGGTGAAAGTTGACCGCAAGAAAGCCGTCGCGCTTTTCACGCAATATATCTCCGAGAACGACCTCAACGCTGAGCAGGAGGAATATCTCAAAAGTATTCTCGACTACGTCTGCGAGAATGGCGACATGAACACCCAGGTGCTCATCAACGAAGCGCCATTTGACGAGATAAACATTCTCGAAATATTCCCCGGCAAGGCAAAGCAAGTAGCCGACTTTGTCGCCAACCTCCACAAATCAATAATCGCAGCCTAATTACATACAACGTCAATTTTTTGCAAAAAATTTTTACTCTGAACGTGTGAGATTTAAATTTTTGTGCGTAAATTTGTGAACGAAGAAAAACAACTACTACTATGCGCAAAAAATACGACCGAGTGTTATTGAAACTGAGTGGCGAATCACTCATGGGTAAACAGGGTTATGGCATTGATACTGAACGCCTTAACTCCTACGCTATGCAAATCGACGAAGTGGTGAGCGAAGGCATCCAAGTCGGCATCGTCATCGGTGGCGGCAATATCTTCCGCGGGCTCTCGGGCACCTCGCGCGGCTTCGACCGCGTAATGGGCGACCAAATGGGCATGCTCGCCACAGTAATCAACTCCCTGGCGCTGTGCTCGGCGCTGCGCAGCATCGGGCGTGGCGCTCGCGTTTTCACCGCCGTCAACATGTACCCCATCGGCGAGCACTACAGCAAGTGGCGCGCCATCGAGGCGCTCAAGCGCGGCGAGGTTGCAATCATCGCCGGCGGCACCGGCAACCCCTTCTTCACTACCGACACCGGCTCGGCGCTCCGTGCTGTCGAGATTGAAGCCGGTGTTATGCTCAAGGGTACCCGCGTCGACGGCGTTTACACCGCCGACCCCGAGAAGGACCCCACAGCCACCAAGTTTGACTTTATCACCTACGACGAGGTTTACAATCGCGGTCTCAAGGTCATGGACCTCACCGCCACTGCCCTCTGCAAGGAAAACAAAATGCCCATCATCGTCTTCGACATGGACACCCCGGGAAACCTCGCTCGTGTCCTCGCCGGCGAAGAAGTCGGCACCCTCGTCGCCGTAAAATGAAATATTAACTCAAAATCTATACCGACTATGACTGACCCCAAAACTTATCTCGGTCCCGCCGAGGAAAAGATGGAGATGGCTGTCGCCTTCCTCGACGAAGCCCTCGCTCATATCCGTGCCGGCAAGGCTAATCCCAAAATCCTCGACAGCATCCGCGTCAACTACTACGGCAGCCCCGCTCCCCTGAGCAACGTCGCCAACATCTCAGTCCCCGATGCTCGCACCATCGTCATCACTCCCTGGGAAAAATCCATGTTCAAGGAAATCGAGAAAGCAATCATCAACTCCGAGCTCGGCATCACCCCCGAGAACAACGGCGAGGTTATCCGCATCAGCATCCCACCTCTCACCGAGGAGCGCCGCCGTGCACTCGTCAAGCAATCCAAGGGCGAAGCCGAGCAAGCCAAAATCTCAGTGCGCAACGCTCGCCGCGATGCCATCGACGGACTCAAAAAAGCCGTCAAAAAGGGTATGCCCGAGGACGTAGAGAAAGACGCCGAAAACGACACCCAGAAGATGCACGACCGCTATCTCAAGAAAATCGACGACCTCTACGCTGCCAAAGAAAAAGAAATTATGACAGTATAAAATTCGCAAGTATAATTAATTTTATTTAACATACTACAAAGCGACAATTTTTCAAATTGTGACTACCTTT
>JBJEDD010000159.1:0-1068 GCA_051871715.1 Muribaculaceae bacterium
TGTGAACGAGAAATTTGACTCTTTCACCAAGGCACCGCTCTCGGCAACGATTTTTGATTATTTCGTCAACTTCTTGCCCTATTTTGCCAATCAATTTTCGCCGCTGTTTACCTTTATTGCCGTGATTTTCTTCACCACCAAGTTGGCGAGCAACAACGAGATAGTGGCGATGCTATCGAGCGGAATGAGTTTCAATCGCTTGCTGCGCCCATATATGTTCTCGGCATTGGTAATTGCTGCAAGTACATGGGTGTTAGGTGCATATATCATTCCGCCGGCAAATGTCAAGCGCATTGACTACACCAATACTTATGTAAAAAATAAGCGCGTGGACTATGGTGCCAATATCATGCTGATGGTGGCACCGGGCGAGATTGCCTACATGGGGCGCTATGACAATCTCACCAAGAGTGGTTCGCGCTTCCAACTCGACAAGTTTGATGACGACAAGCACCTCGCCACCCGTATCACCGCCCGCTCAATCGGCTGGGATACCCTCTACAGTTGGCGCCTCTACGACTATGTGATACGCGATTTCCACGACGACCGCGAGTACATACGCCGCGGTGTGTCGTTGGACACCACCATCGCCTTCGAGCCGCGCGACTTCCTCATTTCCAAGAACGACCACGAGATGCTCACCACTCCGGCTCTCGCTCGATATATCGAGCGCCAGCGCAACCGTGGTGTCGCTAATATCCAGAGTTTTGAAGTCGAGTATCACCGCCGCTATGCCATGTGTGCCGCCTCGTTTATCCTCACCATCATTGGTATGGCGCTGTCGTCGCGCAAGGTCAAGGGCGGCATGGGTCTCAACATCGGCATCGGCTTGGTGCTGAGTTTCAGTTACATCCTCTTTATGGCTATCACACAGAGTTTTGCCTACTCGGGATTGACATCGCCGATGGTAGCCATGTGGATACCCAACGTCATCTATTCAATTATTGCATTTTTCCTTTATCGCCGCGCCGCTTATTGATTGAGTCCCTCCAACTCGATAGCGGCGAGTTCCCACACACTCATGGCATTTTCGAGGGCCTTGACAGTGTCGGCGTGTTGTGTGTATAG
>JBJEDD010000159.1:1168-9167 GCA_051871715.1 Muribaculaceae bacterium
GGTGTGCTTGCTTCCAATTGTTGCAAGGTGTCCAGGCGTTTGTGTTCCAGGAAGTCGTAGATGCCTCCGAGGTGCTCGCGCACCGCACCACCGCCAAATTCATACACCTTCGATACCAAGCCGTCGAGGAATTCGCGGTCGTGGCTCACGATGATGGCGGTGCCGTTGAAGTCCTTGATGGCTTGCTTGAGCACATCCTTGGTGACCATATCGAGGTGGTTGGTGGGCTCATCGAGGATGAGCAGGTTGACAGGCTGTAGCAGCAGTCGCAGCATAGCCAATCGGGTGCGCTCGCCACCCGACAACACCTTCACCTTCTTGTCGGATGCCTCGCCGCCAAACATAAACGCGCCCAGCAAGTCGCGAATCTTGGTGCGTATGTCGCCCACAGCCACGCGGTCGATGGTATCAAACACGGTGAGGCTCTCGTCGAGCAGAGAGGCTTGATTTTGAGCAAAATAGCCTATGGTGACATTGTGCCCGATCTTCAGCGAACCGGTGAACGGTATTTCGTCCATTATGCACTTTACCAGGGTCGATTTGCCCTCACCGTTCTTGCCCACGAAGGCGACTTTCTCGCCGCGTCGTATGGTAAATGTGGCATGGTCAAAGACTTGGTGGTCGCCATAAGCCTTGCCCACGTTGTCGGCAATGACCGGGAAGTCGCCCGAGCGAGGTGCCGGCGGAAATCGCAGGTTGATGTGCGAGGTGTCGATCTCGTCGACCTCGATGCGGTCGATTTTAGCCAATTGCTTCATGCGGCTCTGCACCTGTACAGCCTTGGTGGCTTTGTAACGGAAGCGCTCAATAAATGCCTCGGTATCAGCAATTTGCTTTTGCTGGTTGTTGTAAGCGCGCATTTGCTGCTCGAGGCGCTCGGCGCGTAGGGTCACATACTTGGAGTAGTTGACTGCATAGTCATAAATCTTGCCCAGCGATATTTCGATGGTGCGGTGAGTGACATTGTCAATGAACGCGCGGTCGTGGCTCACGAGCACCACGGCGCGAGCTTTGGTGATGAGGAAGTTCTCGAGCCACTGAATTGACTCGATGTCGAGGTGGTTGGTGGGTTCATCAAGCAGCAGTACATCAGGGCGTTGCAACAGGAGTTTTGCCAACTCGATACGCATGCGCCAGCCACCGCTGAACTCCGATGTGGGGCGTGTGAAGTCGCTACGCTCGAAGCCCAAGCCTATGAGTGTTTTCTCCATCTCGGCGCGGCAATTGTCGCTCGACACGAGCGTGAGTTGCTCGTTGAGGGTGGTCATGCGGTCGATAAGTCGGTGGTAGTCCTCGCTGTCGTAGTCGGTGCGGTCGGCGAGTTGTTGGTTCATCTCGTCGAGTTGCCGCTGCATGGCATCGATATGGGCAAACGCCTTGCCTACTTCCTCCTCCACGGTGAGGGTGTCGGTGGTTATCATCGTCTGCGGAAGATAGCCTACCGACACCCCTGTGGGGATGGCTACAGAGCCCGAGGTGGGCTGCTGCAGTCCGGCAATGATTTTCAGCATCGTAGATTTGCCCGCGCCGTTCTTGCCCACCAGGGCTATGCGGTCTTTGTCGTTGATGACGTAACTGATATTGTCAAAGAGCGAGCGGGCGCTGAATTCTACCGAGAGGTTGTTTATTGAAATCATTTGCCGGTGATATGTTGGTGATTAAGCCAGAGACTCGATTATGGATTTAATCTGCTCGGCGAGGGCTTGGGCAGCCTCGGTGGTGGCAGCCTCGGAGTAGATGCGGATAATCGGCTCGGTGTTGGAGCGGCGCAGGTGCACCCACTTGTCGGCGAAGTCGATTTTTACGCCGTCGATGTCGGTAATCTTTTCGCCGGCAAATTTTGCCTTGACTTGGGCGAGGATGCCGTCAACGTCGAGACCCTCGGTGAGTTGCACCTTGGTCTTGTAGATGCTGTAGGCGGGTAGGGCGGCGCGGATTTCCGAGGGCTTGCGACCCGACTTTGCCATCATGGTGAGGAACAGAGCCACACCAACCAGGGCATCGCGACCGTAGTGGCTGGCGGGATAGATGACGCCGCCATTGCCTTCGCCGCCGATGACGGCGCCGGTGCGCTTCATCTCGGTAGTGACGTTCACCTCACCCACAGCGGCTGCCGTGTAAGTGCAGCCATGGGCGTTGGTCACGTCGCGCAAGGCGCGGCTCGAACTGAGGTTGGATACTGTGGCGCCGGGGGTGTGCGACAGCACATAGTCGGCAATTGACACCAAGGTGTATTCCTCGCCGAACATCTCGCCGCCTTCCTTGACGATAGCGAGGCGGTCGACATCGGGGTCGACTACGAAGCCTACGTCAGCACCCGAGTCCTTGACCACGCGCATGATGTCGGTGAGGTTCTCGGGGATAGGCTCGGGAGTGTGGGCAAAGTGCCCGGTGGGTTCGCAGTTGAGGGTCACTATGTCCTTAACGCCCAGGGCGCGGAGCAGTTGCGGAATGACCACACCGCCCACCGAGTTGACGGCATCGACTGCCACGCGGAAGTTGGCGGCGGCGATAGCCTCGCGGTCGACAAGGTCGAGCGCCAGCACTTGCTCGATGTGGCGACGATTGTATGTGTCATTGGTGTATACGTGTCCTAATTCGGTGACTTCGCAGAAGTTAAAGTCCTCGGCGGCTGCGATGCGCAGCACTTCCTTGCCCTCGGCGTCGTTGAGAAATTCGCCGTGCTCGTTGAGCAACTTCAGGGCATTCCACTGCAGGGGATTGTGCGAGGCGGTGAGGATGAGACCGCCGCAAGCGCCCTCGCCGGTAACGGCTATTTCGGTGGTCGGCGTCGAAGCCAAGCCGATATTGATGACGTCGAAGCCCATGCCGGTGAGGGTGCCGGTGACCAAGTCGAGCACCATGGGTCCCGAGAGACGCGCGTCGCGTCCCACGACGATGGTGCGATTGGGCTTCGTGGTGGTTTTTGCAATAAATGTGGCGTATGCTGCTGTGAATTTCACAACATCAAGCGGTGATAGTCCTTCGCCCGGGCGGCCGCCTATGGTGCCGCGGATACCGGATATGGATTTAATCAGTGACATAGTTGTTATAGTTTTTTGGTATTAGTGTATTAAATTTTGGGTCTGAAATATCTCAGTGAGTACAGGAAGGGGGTCACATAGGAGATCTCCGAGGGCATGCCATACTGCGACTTGATGATGATATTTACCTCGCAGTCGACAGGCAGGTAGGCGAGGGGGGTCTGCACGCCGGGTCCGTACTGGTACGACGAACTTACCTGGAAGTTGCCGTATCTGAACGAGTAATTGCCGTTGAGCACATCGTCGTTGCCCTCCGATACCAGAAATTCGCCATCGATATAGTACACGAGGCTGTAGCGGGTGTAGCGGAAGTATATTTGCTCGTCGTTCTTGACCATATTGCCGGGAGTGCCGGGATTGATTACCTGCATATACAGTTGCCCGTCTTCGTCGAGACGGTAGTAGGGTGCATCGGGTCCGTATTCAAATACCGTGTCTTCGGGAATATGATTGATGACTCGCTGGTCGGCAAGGAAGTTGTTGACATATTGGTTCTCAAGGCTGAGGAGGTCGGCATACGACTTGTCGTCAGAGCATGACGCCACACCGAGGGCGGCAAAGACCCCGATGACGGCGATGGCGAGTGTTTGGATTTTTCTCATATATCTATATTATTTCTTCGTTTTTACATTGTGTTGCCCGAGGTACAGGCGTCGGTTGGTGGCGAGGAGCGAGCGGAAGAGGGCGGCGGCTTCGTCGAGTGTGCCGGGAAATTCGCCGCCGGCGGCATTGAGGTGCCCGCCGCCACCGAAGTGCTCGTGGCACAATTCGTTGACCGGAAAACTGCCCAGGGAGCGCATCGACACCTTCACATAGCCGTCTTCCTCGCGCAGGAAGCACGAATACACCACCTCGGGGATGGCAAGCGGCTTGTTTACCAAGCCCTCGGTGTCGCCCTTGACGTAGTGAAAGCGGTTGAGTTCCTCGCGCGACAGGGTGATGAGCGCGGCTCCGTCTTCCTTGAACACTTCCATCTTGTTGAGTAGGGCATAAGAGTTGAGCCTCAGGCAGTTGTCGCTGTGAGTCTCGAATTGCTCGCGATAGATACGCTGGGGGTCGGCTCCGAGTTTCATCAATTCTGCCACCACTACGTGGATATCAGGGTCGGTGGTGTTGTAGGTGAAGTTGCCCGTGTCGGTCATCATGCCCGTGAGTATGCACTCGGCGGCTGATTTATCGATAAATGTGAATAATTCAAGTCCGCACAACACCTTGAACAGCAAGAAGCATGTCGACGACATCTCGGGGCGCGAAATTGATACCTCGGCAAAGTCAGCCGGATTAAGGTGGTGGTCGATGAGCACCTTCGGGGCTTTTGCATTTGTGAGCGGCTCGGCAAGGGCGCCTATGCGGCTCGGCGCGTTGAAGTCCAGGCACACTATGGCATCGGCATCGGCAAGCAACTGTCGCGCAAAGTCGGGATAACGCGTGGCATCGGTGGCATCTTTTGCCCCGGGCACCACGCCCAGTTGCGGCGGTATCATATCGGGATATATCACATGCACGTCTTTGCCCAGGCGCTCGAGCACGATGCGCAGTGCCATGGTTGACCCTATGGCATCTCCGTCGGGCGCTGAGTGTCCCAGTAATACAATGCGCTCACTATCAGATAGTATCCGGTGCAAACGCTTCAACTTGCGGTCTTCGTTGAGGCTCGTTATCATTTCTCGCTGTATTTATCTTGCAAAGGTAAGAATTTATCTTGAATACACCCACATTTTAAGATTATTTGACGCAAAGTTTTCGCCCTTGTGCATGTCAAGATTTTTTAGTACCTTTGCAGCCTGAAAACCAAAATGTAAGCAAAATAATAATGAAAGCGTATGTTTTTCCCGGGCAAGGTGCCCAATTTGTAGGCATGGGCAAGGACTTGTATGAGAACAATCAAGTAGCCCACGATTTGTTTGAAAAAGCCAACGAAATCCTTGGCTTCCGCATCACCGACCTTATGTTTGAAGGTGCCGACGAGGACCTTCGTCGCACAGATATCACTCAGCCCGCCGTGTTCCTCCACTCGGTAGTTCTCGCCAAGTCGCTCGGCGACGACTTCAAGGCTGATATGACCGCCGGTCACTCCCTCGGTGAGTTCTCCGCCCTCGTGGCTGCCGGCGCCCTTGACTTCGAGGACGGCCTCCGCCTCGTGTCGGCTCGCGCCCACGCTATGCAGAAGGCATGCGAAATCAAGCCCTCTACCATGGCTGCCATCATCGCCCTCCCCGACGAGAAGGTTGAGGAAATCCTCAAGACTATCCCCGGCGTGGTCGTTTGCGCCAACTACAACTGCCCCGGTCAAATCGTTATCTCCGGCGAAATCGAGGCTATCGACGCAGCTTGCGAGGCTCTCAGCGCTGCCGGCGCTCGCCGCGCTCTCAAACTCAAGGTGGGTGGCGCTTTCCACTCGCCCCTCATGGAGCCCGCTCGCGCCGAATTGGCTGCCGCTATCGAGAACACTCAGTTCCACACTCCCTCTTGCCCCATCTACCAGAATGTCGACGCTAAGCCCCACACCGACCCCGCCGAAATCAAGGCTAACCTCGTGGCTCAGCTCACCGCTCCCGTCCGCTGGACTGCCTCTGTGCAGAACATGATCGCCGACGGCGCTACCGAGTTTGTTGAACTCGGTCCCGGCAAGGTCCTCCAAGGCTTGGTCAGCAAGATCGACAAGACCGTAGCCGTTTCCGGTCAGCAATAATAAAGGCTCATAGTTTAACCATAATAAGCGAGCGCGACTCCACCCAGGGGTAGCGCTCGCCGCATTTTATGGTTTATTTTTTTTGATAATTTGTTGCCATTATTGGAAACTTTTATTATCTTTGCAACCGTTATGACAAGCAGATTTGATGAAATAGGAACGCTTTTCTTGAAGCGACGTAAGGAACTTGGCATCACTCAGCAGCAACTGGGTGAGATTGTTGGTGTGACAAAATCGGAGATATCTAAAATTGAGAATGGTCGAGCAATAACCTTCTCGACTATAAATAAACTCTCTAAAGCGTTAGGCGTTGATGTGCAAATTGAGCTAAAAACGTCTGAACAAGTCTCTCTAAATCTCATTCATTACATCGTGATGAGTATGGGAATGTTTGCCAGGCAATTTAATCTTACTAAACGAGAAGCTTGCAATTATCTTTCGCGATTCAAAGGTTTGAAATTTTCGATAGATAATTATGAAGCGGAACATCAATTGTCTATGCAAGATTGTGTGGATGATATGGTCGCTATATGTCTTAATAATGGAGGTGCTTTATCATGAAACTCTACCACGGTTCCAATCAGCCTATCGATACGATAGATTTGACAAAAGGTCGTAAATATAAGGACTTTGGACAAGGCTTTTATACTACACATCTCCTTCAGCAAGCCAAAGAATGGTCCAAAACTATTACTAACCGTTATGGTGGAACACCTACAGTAACCGAATATGAATTTGACTTGGACAAGGCTATCGCTGCCGGGCTGAATGTTAAGATCTTTGAGGTTGCCGACCGTGAATGGGCACTATTCGTTATGGCTAATCGCGATAGAACCGGCGAAATATTTCATCATGACTTTGACATTGTAATTGGTCCGGTCGCTGATGATAATATGGCTCGTCTCTTTGGGCTCTATGATATGAATATTATTGACTTTGAGGCTGTCGTCGCAGGACTTATATACAAAGACCTCAACTCACAATATTTCTTTGCTACCGAGCGCGCTCTCGAATTCCTTGTAAAACTATGAAACAGACTAACAATAATTTTGAATTCTTGGTGGAATACATCACTGCAAAAGTTGTCGAATGGATGATTAAGGAGCAGGGCATAGGTCTTGAAGAAGCCTTGTTGCAATTTCATAACTCCGAGACTTTTGATAAACTTTGCGACCGCAAGACCGCCCTATATATCGAGAGCCCGGCATACGTCTACGAAACATTGCAACAGGAATTCTGCCACGGCTCTATCCGTTAAAAATTTTTTTTGCTCATTTGCGCTAAGTTTTTTAACTTTGTGACCGGTTTAACCTTAACCCAATCAATTCACTATGCATCTACAACCAGGAACTCTCCTCCAGGGAGGAAAATATAAGATTGTGCGCTTCATCGCAGCCGGCGGCTTCGGCTGCACCTACGAGGCTACACACACTATCCTCAATGCTCGCGTTGCCATTAAGGAATTCTTTGTCAGCGACATTTGCAATCGCGACTCCGCCACCGGGCATGTCTCCGTGGGCATCACCTCCAAGGTCGCACTGTTCGACAAATTGCGTCGCAAATTTGTCGACGAGGCTGCAGCCCTCTTCAAGCTCAATCACCCGGGCTTGGTGCGTGTGACAGACATCTTCGAGGAAAACGGCACCGCATATTTCGTCATGGACTTCATCTCCGGGCACTCGCTCGCCGAAATCGTCAAGGCGGAAGGCGCCCTCTCCGAGGCTCGCGCCCTCGGCTATATCCGCCAGGTGTGCGCCGCCCTCCACTACGTCCATGCCAACAATCGCCTACACCTCGATATCAAGCCGAATAATATAATCATCAACGACAACGACCGCGCCATTCTTATCGACTTCGGAGCTTCCAAGCAATACGATGAAGCGAGCGGCGAGAATACCTCCTCGCTCCTCGGTTTGACCCCGGGATATGCGCCGCCCGAGCAGAATGACTGCGATGTCAAGAAATTTTTGCCGGCAACCGATATCTATGCTCTCGGTGCCACACTATACGACTTGCTCACCGGCACCACGCCACCGTCGAGCAATAAGCGCATCAGCGGTGATGAGGACTTGAAGCCACTGCCGCCCTATGTAAGCGCCTCGACACGCGCAGCCGTCGATGCCGCCCTCGAACTCAACAAGAAGAAACGCCCCCAGAGCGTCGCCGCCTTCGCAGCGATATTAGATAACGCCCCGATGCCTGCTCCAGCACCTGCGCCCGCGCCAATCAAGCCGAAGGATAAAGGCGAGACTTTGCCGATTGA
>JBJEDD010000160.1:0-2349 GCA_051871715.1 Muribaculaceae bacterium
TTTGCACAACTATGATACGAAGACTGATACTTGTGATAATGGTGGCACTGATGGTGCCGGAGATAGAGGCATGCACCTCGGCGGTAGTGTCGGCGCGAGCCTCAGCCACAGGGCGCCCCTTGCTGTGGAAGCACCGCGACACGGGCGCGAAGAATAATTTTCTCGAGCGCGTGGAGGCTACCGACACGACATATGCCTATGTGGGCTTGTTCAATGGTGGTGATTCGCTACTGAGAGAGGCGTGGATGGGTGCCAACGAGCGCGGTTTTGCCATTATGAATACGGCGTCGTACAATTTGGCTCCCGATACCGCCGTGGTCAAGGACCGCGAGGGCGTGGTGATGTCGCTTGCCCTGGGTGTATGCGCGACAGTAGACGACTTCGAGCGACTGCTCGACTCGTTGCCGCGCCCTATGGGTGTGCAAGCCAATTTCGGAGTCATTGACGCTTGTGGCGGAGCGGCATATTTTGAGACATATGACAGCGGCTATCGGCGCTTTGATGCCGGAGACGGATTGATAGTGCGTACCAATTTCTCGATGAGTGGCACGCCCGGCGAGGGTTATGGCTATATACGCTATAATACTGCTAATCAATTAATTGAGGAGGCTGATAGCATCACTCCGGCGTTGTTTACCGAGGGGTTGTCGCGGTCGTTTTATCATAGCCTGACCGGTCATGACTACCTTGCCGGAGAAGAGCGCTATGTCGCGGACCGCGACTTCATACCGCGCGATATATCGACCGCATCGATAGTGGTGGAGGGTGTCAATTCGCCCGACGATGTAGCCGAGCTAGTGCTGTGGAGCGCTTTGGGGTATCCGCCATGTGCACCGGTGCGTCGTGTGACTCTTGAGGAGATACCCGAGGACCTGCGTCCGACGGGTGAGGGCTATACGTCGCCGGCATGTAGCGAGGCGATGGAGTTGCGCCGCAGCCTCGCACCGTATACAGGCGGAAGCGGGCGATCGTACCTTGATTTAGAGGTCCTCAGAGGAGTTGTGGAGCGTATGCACCGAGCCTCGATGCGCGAATACGAGCGTTGAAAGAATTTTTTTTGGCGCGAGGTGTAATTTTTTGCTCATTGCGGCGTCATATAATATGTAATGAGTAAAAACAAGACTATAGACACGAGCAAGCATACCGAGCAATTCTTGCGACTTGCCGATGAATACAAGAATGTCATCGCCAAGGTGTGCTCGGTATATGCCACCGCCGATACGCCGTTCAGCGACTTGTATCAGGAGGTGATGATAAACTTGTGGACGGGCTTGGACTCATTCAGGGGCGACTCGAAGATGTCGACGTGGATATATCGCTTGGCAATCAATACATGCCTGACGATGCATAGGTACAATAGCAGACACACTATCCAGGCGATGCCGATAGAAGCCGGCTTTGATATCCCAGATGACAATTCGTCGCAACAAGAGGAAATTAAGCAACTGTATCAATTAATTGCCAAATTGGAGACGCTCGACCGCGCGATCATCATGCTGTGGCTTGATGAGAAGTCGTATGACGAGATATCGGCTATCATTGGTATAAGCAAAGCCAATGTAGCGACACGGTTGTACCGGGCGAAGCAGCATCTCAGTGAATTGGCACGAAACCTTTAACACAACGCACGAGTATGACAGACAATCTTGAAGACATAAAATCCAAATGGCAGTCGATTAAGGTAGACAATGAGAGTTTGCGACGCGCCAACGAGCGACTGAGCGATGAGTTGCGTCGTCGCCCGGTGGAGTCGCTACAAGACCGATTGGCGAGGCGCATATTGCGCAATTGTATATTGGCGATAGTGTTGCCGTTGCTGGCGCCGGTATTATATTTGTCGTTGAAGATGCCGATGTGGCTGACGATATTCTATGCCGCCTTCGGGTTCATGATGTGCGGCTTGCAGACGTTTCTATATAAGTATATCAAGGGCGAGCAGTTGACGCTGATGGCAGTGGTCGATGCGATAGAGCGAGCAGTGCATTTCAAGTTGTATCAACTGCGTATCAGGCTTGTAGGCATGATAGTCGGAATGACGTTGGTGACAGGGATATTTGTGTATCTTGTTGATGCAGATGACCTTGCAGCGTTGTATGGAGCGATAACTGGCTTGGTAGTCGGTTTGGCAGTCGGGTGCTATAAGTTCTATACCGACTTGGCGATATCGAAGCGGATAATAAAGTCGTTGGAAGAAATAGAGAAAGAAAGCGAAGAATAACGGTTGCACAATCGGACAAAAAGTATTAACTTTGCAGAGCGAAAAGCGCATGCGGTAGTGGCTCAGTTGGTAGAGCATTGGCTTCCCAAGCCGAGGGTCGCGGGTTCGAGCCCCGTCTACCGCTCACAAAG
>JBJEDD010000161.1:0-6527 GCA_051871715.1 Muribaculaceae bacterium
TGGGCGCCGTCGCCGATGCTCACTGTCATCTTCAACGACGGGTCGAAGCGCTCGAATACACGTCGCGCGACCTCGACGCCGGCTAAGATGCCTTCTTCCTTAATCAACAACTGCTGACGTCCCATGGCGTCGGCGGGTATGGTGCTCAGTGTAGTGGCGTCGCCATCGCCTACGTCCTCGGCAAATGCCAGGTCTATGAGGCGGTCTACTAATTCTTGGGGTGTTTCCATCTTTTTATTGCCTTGTTGGTGTTAATTTCTGTCGCAAAATTAGCAAAAAATTCCCGAATTTGTGCTAATTTTGCGCATTATTACGCGCTAATGAAAATTTTGCTCATCAATATAGGCTCTATTAAGGACCAATCACTGCGGCAGTTGCAACAGCAATATGCCGCGCGATTGCCCTTTTATATGCCTTTTGAGCATATCTCGTTGCCTGATGTCAAGGTGCCTCGCAATGCCGGCGCCGACATCATCAAGCAACGCGAGGGCGAGGCTATCCTCGCGCGCGTGCAGTCCGGCGATTTCCTCGTCCTCATGGACGAGCGCGGCAAGGAACTATCCTCGCGCGACCTCGCCGACTTCATCTCACGCAAATCGGCTGCCTTGGCGCGTAACCTCATCTTCGTTATCGGTGGTCCATACGGCTTCTCGCAGGCTGTCTACGACCGCGCCGATATGTTGCTCGCTATCTCCAAGATGACTTTTACTCACGAGATGGCTTGCGTTATCACCACAGAACAACTTTATCGTGCACAAACAATTATCAGGGGCGAACCTTACCACCATGATTAGAAAATTTACCTATTGCATTACACTTCTTGCAACTCTCAATGCCTGTGGCGGCAGCAAAGCCACCGAGATTGTCAACACTGACACCATCGTTGAGGCTCCCGAGCCTATCGTTGCTTTGCCCGATACGGTCTATCCGTCGGTTTCGACTCTTCGTGTCACAACTCGAGTAGTCGACACCGTCACCGATGGCACTATTGACTGCTATGACGACCCGTATGCCACGGCTTCGGGTATTATGACCTTCCGCGGTAATCAACTGCGCAACGCCGATATGCATGGCTCTATCAAGGGCACACCCTCGGCTATCGAGGTAGATTGGACCTTCATCACCGAGACAGACAACCGCTCCACCGGCTTCGGACAATGGGGTGGCGGCTCCGGCTGGACCGGGCAACCGGTCTATGTAGAGTGGCACGACGGCAAGAAGGAAATCATCGTGGGCTCGCTCTCGTCGAATGTCTATTTTATCGACTACAACACCGGCAAGGCATCGCGCGCGCCTATCGCGGTGGGCAATCCCATCAAGGGTAGCGTGTCGCTCGACCCCTCGCTCAACGGCAACCTCTATGTGGGGCAGGGTGTCCCGGCGCAGGAGCCTTTCGGCGCTATGGTCGTCGACCTTAATACCAACACTGTCAGCGACTTCTTCGGCTTTGACCCGCGGGCACCGCGCCGCTGGGGTGCCTACGACTCCTCGCCTGTCAGGGTGGGGCGCTTCCTCATTCGCCCCGGTGAGAACGGCTGTATCTACAAGTTCATCGTCGAGCGCGGCAAGTTGCGCCTTCACTCCACCATGAGTTATGTGGCTCCCTCGGGACCCCCCGGCATCGAAACCTCGATGAGCGTCTATCGTAACTATGGCTACACTGCTGACAACCATGGATATGTGGTGTGCACCAATCTCGACAATATGCAGCCTGTGTGGGTGTATCACAATGCCGACGACAACGATGCCTCACCGGTGCTCGCCATCGAGGAGGGCAAGCCATATCTGTATTGCTCGTCCGAAATCGACCGCCAGGGTGTCGGTGATGCCCATTTTGCCAAGTTAGATGCCCTCACCGGCGAGCCTGTGTGGGTGACACGTTTCGCCGGGCGACGCTACGACACCGATGGCAAGCACTTCGACGGCGGTTTCTATGCCTCGCCGCTCCCCGGGCAGGGTGATTGCAGCCACCTCATATTCTCCAACGTTGTCTATAACACCTCCGGGCAGAACGGCAAGTTTGTGGCTATCAACCGCGCCGATGGCTCGGTAGCCTATGAGACGCGCCTCAACGTCTATGCCTGGTCGTCGCCTGTGGGCTTCCTCAATGAGGAAGGACATATGTATGTGCTCACCGGCGACTGTGGCGGCAACCTGTACCTCATCCGTGGCACCGATGGCACCATTATCGCCAAGCGCAGTGTTGGCTCCAACTTTGAATCCTCGCCCGTCGTGGTCGGCAACACCGCCGTTGTGGGCTCGCGCGGAAATTCAATATACAAAATCTCGATACGATGAAACGCCTGATATCGCTCATTACCGCAGCCATGCTGCTCCTGCCCGCCCTCGCCGAGGTGAATATCACCGCGCACCGGGGCGAGGTGTCCGATGGTTATAACTTTTGGCTATACAAGCCTGCCGGAGTGAGCGATACCGACACTGTGGCGCGTCCGTTGGTGATTTTTCTCCACGGCGCCAGCCTCTGCGGCTCCAATCTCGACCGCGTCAAGCGCTACGGCACCATCGATGCCTTGGTGATGGGGCGCACTATCGATGCCTATGTCATCGCTCCCCAAAATCCCGGTGGCGCATGGAGTCCGCGACGCATCATGAACATCGTTGATCACCTCAGCGGCAAAATGCGCATCGACTCCACTCGCGTGTATGCCCTGGGAATGAGTCTCGGCGGCTACGGCACCATCGACCTCGCCGCCACTTACCCCGACCGCATAGCAGCCGCTATAGGCATCTGTGGCGGAGCCTCTGTCAAGGACCTCTCGGGCTTGACTCGCCTTCCCCTGTGGATTATCCATGGCACAGCCGACCGTGCCGTGCCTGTCAAGCAGAGCGACAATGTGGTGCAGACGGTCAATGCCCTGCGTGCCGATAGCGACTCGGTGCGCTTGGTTTACGACCGCGTGCCCGGCATGAATCACTCGCGCCCGGCGCGCCTGTTCTATATCGATGATATTTATGATTGGTTGCTAAGCCATTCGCTCAACGACCCCGACCGCCTCATCAAGCCTACTATTCCCATTACAGACCAACTTCTCAATGGTGCCTACCAAGGGCTCAACGTCCCGGCACGCCGCTCGCATCGTCGCTCACGCCGTCGCTAAGTCGTTATAGGGCGAGCGGGGTGATGCGGACGCGCTGAGATTTGATTTTGGGCTGGGGAATGGCTGCGAGGGTAGGGATTGCGCGGCGATTGACGGCAACATAGGCACAGTGGTCGCGGAGGTCTATTTTGCCGATGTCTGTGCCCGGAATAAGTGCAGTCTTTGTGAGGAAGCCCACGATGTCACCGCGGGAGATTTTCTCGCGGCGCCCGGCATTGATGTAGAATGTGACCATCGCTGGTCGCACGGGTGCTTGAGGCTCATTGCTCGGCTCGAATACTCTGTCGGGCGCAATGTACTCGGGGAGGGT
Organism: Muribaculaceae bacterium; assembly: GCA_051871715.1. GTDB lineage: Bacteria > Bacteroidota > Bacteroidia > Bacteroidales > Muribaculaceae > CAG-873. Next base: position 3,430 of record JBJEDD010000161.1, read on the forward strand.
GTCCTGCGGACCGGTGATGATGAATACCTTGCCGGAGGCGTCAACGCGGGCGGTGCGCCCGTTGCGGTGTGTCCATGCCTCGGGCGAGACGGGGATGTGATAGTGAATGATGGCGGCGATGCTGTCGATGTCGAGCCCTCGGGCAGCGATGTCGGTGGCAATCATGATGGGCACCGAGCCATTGTCGAGGCAGATGACGGCACGCTCGCGCAGGTCTTGCTCGAGACTTCCGTTGTATACCGAAGAGGTAAATCCGGCTTCCTTGAGGAAGGCGTTGACGCGCTCGGCGGCATCACGATAGTTGACAAAGACGATGGCCCTCTTATCGGGGAGGTCGCTGAGGAGCCTTTGCAAGGTGCCTAATTTGTCGGGCGAGTCGCTGAATACTTGAGCAATCTCCATGCGTGATGCGGGGTGGTCGGCGGCTTGCTTGTTGCGGATGACCTTTGCCGACGACATATCAATGAAGTCGGGCATCGAGTCGATGTCGGTGGCAGAGGTGAGAATGGCATAGCGAGCGCGGCGAGTGTAGCGGCAGATGCGGCTCATCTCGTCGCTGAAGCCCATTTCGAGGCATTTGTCAAACTCGTCAATGACGATAAGCGAGATAGAGAAGGCATTGAGGTGCCCGCGGTTGAAGTGGTCGAGTATGCGCCCCGGGGTGCCGACGATGATGTTGGGGCAGCCGGCAATAGAGTTTTTCTCGTCGCGCATTGAGTGCTTGCCATAGGTAGCGGTGACCTTGTAGCCGTCGCAGAGCCGCCGCAGGACGTCGGCAATCTGGATGACCAGTTCGCGAGTAGGGGCGATGACTATGGCGTTGAGTTCGCGCGAAGGGGCGGGGAGACGCTGCAACATAGCGCCACCATAGGCAAGGGTCTTGCCGGTGCCGGTGGGGGATATGATGACGAGCCGCTCGGCACGGCATTGCCACACAGTGCGTTGCAGAGCATTAGGCTCGGCGATACCGAGCCTAATCGCGGCTTTCTCTATATCAGGGACTGTCGCGGGCATTTACTTCTTGAAGCGCTCGACCAGTTGGAAGAAAGCGCTCTCGGGGAGGAGATAGCCGGTGCCTTGGTAGCGCTCGGTGGTGCCGTCGGGCTTGATGAAGATGACAGTGGGGATAGCGCTGATCTCCCAAGCGTCGGAGGTGTTGGGCATCTGGTCAACGTCGATAGAGATGAAATTGACGTCGGTGTACTTCTGGGCGGCAGCCTTGAATACGGGCTTGAATTCTTGACAAGGACCACACCAAGTGGCGTTGAAGTCGAGCACGGTGAGGCGCTTCACGCGGTTGCCGGGGCGGATAGAGTTGTCATTGCGCAGGGTGATGACGGTGCCGCGAGCCTTGCTTTCGGGACCTTGCTGGGCGCATTGGTGTCCGCAGGAGTGACCGCAGGTTTGGGCGTCGGCATTTGATGAGAATGCCCAAGCGAGCGAGCCGGCGATGGCGAGAGTTGCAATCAGGAGAACGTTTTTCATAATCGTGTTGAGGAGTTAAAAAAACGAGGGGTGGCACCGGTGAAGCGAGGCGCCACCCCTTGTTTATGATTGGTAATAAAAGGATTGCTTAGTTGAGAGCGGCATTGGTCTTGTGGACAGCCTCGGCGCTCTTGTGGAAGAGTTCCTTCTCGGCATCGTTGAGGTCAAATTCGACGATCTTCTCGATACCGTTCTTGCCGAGGATACAGGGAACACCGATGCAGAGGTCCTTCTCGCCGTACTCGCCGTCGAGGAGAGCCGAGCAAGAGATGAGGCGCTTCTGGTCGTGGAGGACAGCAGCAACCACTTGAGCAGCAGCAGCACCGGGAGCATACCATGCCGATGTGCCGAGGAGTTTGGTGAGGGTAGCGCCACCCACCATGGTGTCGGCAGCGACCTTCTCGAGAATCTCGGCGGGCAGGAGTGTCGAAACGGGGAGACCGCGATAAGCAGCGAAGCGGGTGAGAGGAATCATAGTGGTGTCGCCGTGACCACCGATTACGATACCTTCAACCTCGGTAGCGTTGGCGCCGAGGGCTTGGCTGAGGAAGTATTTGAAGCGAGCGCTGTCGAGAGCGCCGCCCATACCGATGATGCGGTTCTTGGGGAGACCTGAGATCTTGTGGATGAGGTAGGTCATGGTATCCATAGGGTTGGATACACACAGGATGATAGCGTTGGGCGAGTGAGCGAGCACGTTGTCAGTGACTGACTTAACGATGCCGGCGTTTACGCCGATGAGTTCCTCGCGGGTCATACCGGGCTTGCGAGGAATACCTGAAGTGATGACAACGACGTCGCTACCTTCGGTCTTGGCATAGTCGTTGGTGACGCCGCACAAGCGTGTGTTGATACCGAGGATATTGGCAGTCTGCATGATATCCATGGCTTTGCCTTCGGAAACACCTTCCTTGATGTCGAGCAGAACGACCTCATCTGCCACTTGATTAGTTACTAATACATTGGCACATGTTGCGCCTACATTGCCGGCGCCAATGACTGTTACTTTTGACATATTGATATAAGTTTTAGGTTGTTGTTGAAATGTTCTTGATTATAACGATGCAAATATACTGAAATATTTCTATAATAGTATAAAATTTGCTTTATTTAACGACTACCTTGTGAGCGGCACCATTGACGTTGACCACATAGATGCCGTTGGCAACATTGATGATAGCCGAGCCGTTGGCAGTAGCGATGACGCGACCGAGGCAGTCGGCAACGATGGAGGCAGTGCCGGCGGGAGCATCGATGAGGATGGCACCGTCGGTGGTGGAGACAGCCACGTTGTCAGCGACGATGTCGGAGACGAATGACGGAGTCTTGACGGTGATGGGGTCGCTCTCCAGGGTAGAGATACCGGCAGCATTGACAGCGGCGATGGTGTAGAAGTAGTCGGCACCGTCGCCGAGGGTGTTGACGTTGTAGGAGGTGACGTTGCCCACGTTGATGTGATCGTAGCCGTCGAGGATGCCTGTGGAGGTGCCGCCGGTGGAGACGACTACATCGTCAAGAGCCAGGTTACCGGCAGAATTCTTGTGGAATACCACCTTGATTTGGCGAGTACCGGCGGGGATGTCAGCCTCGGTGAGGTTGATGGTTTCGCCGCC
>JBJEDD010000161.1:6627-9107 GCA_051871715.1 Muribaculaceae bacterium
GAGCCGAAGTCGACAGTATCATGCACGGTGGGGAGGGTCAGCGAGCGCGTCACATAGAGGATGTAGGAGGCGGCATTGTTGACGGGTAGCCAGTTGGCGGTGAAACTGCCCGAAGTGATATTGTCGGCAGCGGTGGCGATGGGCACGATTTCCTCGAACCCGGCAACTGCAGTGGTGACGGAGAGTTCGTCGGAGACGTCAGAGAGAATGTTGTTGCGCTTAGCAACCACGGTAGCGAAGTATTGAGTCTCGGACTGCAAGCGCGAGAGGGTTACCGAGGTCTCGGTGGTCTCGAAGTCGGAGTAACCGGCTACGGGGACGGTGTTGCCGCTGCCGTCGCGCGTGTACACATTAACTATATAGGACATTGCCTTGTCGACAGCAGCCCATGAGATTGTGAAACTATTGCCGGTGACGGCAGATGAGGCGAGCACGGGGGCAGTGAGCACGACATAGCCGCCGGCGACGTCAAATGAGATAAGCCCCTCGTTCTCGGTGATGTTGGTGATGGGGAGGTTGAGGCGCACGCCACTCCAGGTGACCATTGAGGGCTTGGTGTCGTCGGTAAAGGAAGTTACCTCTTTGTATCCGGGGAAAGGATATGAGGCGAGGGTATATGCCATAGTATTGTTGGCAGTGCCGCCAGCCTCCTCGATATCGACATATTGGTGCGAGGAGGAGTTATTGACTGTGTTACTGCGGAAAATTGAGGCATCGTAGTCGATGTGCCAGATGAGCATACCGTGACCGGGGACGTAAGCATCCCAGCCGACTTGTTGACGGTTCTCCAAGAGGAAGAACTCGTAGGGGTCGGAGGTGAGTATGACGGCGCCGTCGTTGAATTCTTGAATTTCGCGTAGGTCGATAGTAGACTCACCTGTGATAACGATTGGGTCAATCCACTCCATGGCATTGCGAGCGTAGATGCTGTAAGTGGGAGGAGTGCGACCCTCGTTGTTGTAAGGACCGTAGTCGAGAACATCCCAAGCGCCGGGAGTCAACTTGGTGGCGGTAGAGTTGTAGTTGGTGCAATAGAGGTCGGGGAGTCCGAGGACGTGGCTGAACTCGTGAACGAAAGTGCCGATGCCGTCGGGAGCATCCAAGCCCCATTCGTTGCCGCAGCCGTAATCGTCGACTTTCACACCGTCGTATGTGGGAGCGGTGCCGAGACCGGAACTTAATTTCCAACTGTGAGGCCAAATAGTGTTGTCTTCGCCGTAGTCGGCTTCGCCTTGACCGGCGTAGATAACATAGACGTTGTCGACATATCCGTCGCCATCTGTGTCGTAGTCGGCGAAGTTGATTTCGGCATTGGCGAGGGTGCAAGCCTCGCGTATCATTTCGCAGGGACGGAGGTCATCACCGTAAGAGTCGTTGCCGCCATAATATGATGTCTTGTTAGAGAGGGTGAGTGGACCTACAACATCAAATTGGGGTGTGAATAGACCGTTTGACGAGGTGGTGAAATAGTTGACAACCGAGCCGGTGCCGCCATATTCGGTGAAGGTGTCACCGTTGAGAAATTGGTCGAAGTAGTCGTGGGCGTTATTCACGGTGAAAGGCTTGTCGGAGAAGGCAACCAGGAGGACCAGAGCGCGAGGCGAGCCCATGTGGGGGAAGCGAGACTCCATCAAGCCGACGCCCGAAGCCGAGGACTTGCGCATGGGCGCGGTGAACGACTCGCGACGATTGAGGATTTTCTCAGCCACTTGCTCATAGTTGAGCGAGGCGATGAAAGCGGCAGCCTCGGGAGTGCGCTCGGCGGGGTTGGCGGCTTGAATATCAGAGGCAACGGCATTGCCGTTGGCATCGAGGATAGCGTAGCAGTAGCGTCCCTGTGTGTCAGCCAGGACGGGAATGTTGTCGGTAGTGAGCGTGACGTGGTTGAACTCGTCGCCAAGACGAGTTAACTCGATGATCGAGCCGTCGGGTTGCTCAACGCGGTGCACATAGTTGCGCAAGGCGGGTTTTGCAAGAGCCGAAGGGATGGCGATGCTCATTGCCAGTGCGAGTGTTAGGATACTTTTCTTCATACTTATTTCAGGTTAAGATATTATTATCGGAGTAAGTGGTGGCAAAATTACAAATTTTTGCTCGCTTAATCAAATAATATGCCAATAATCAGCGGAGTTTCTTGACAATGAGTCGGTCGAGGAGAGCGTGGCTTGTGTGGAGGTTCATATTCTCATCCTCGGGATTGAAGGAGATGACCACGCGGTGAGTGCCGGCAGAGAGGTTAACCACGACGGGGTTGGAGGAGCCCCAGTCGTCCCAGTTGGCAACACCGCGGTGGGGCATTACCAGTTTGCCCACTGAGTTGCCGTCGATGCTGAGGGTGCGGATGACGCACTTGTTCTCGGTGTTGACGGGTCCGTTGCCATTTGCATAGATTGTTGATAACGAGTAGGTTCCGTCTGTATCGACTGTGATATCCAGGGTGATATCGCCGATGGAGTGGTCAGTCTCAACGAAGCCCTTGC
>JBJEDD010000162.1:0-2330 GCA_051871715.1 Muribaculaceae bacterium
TTGTCCTTGCCGATGAAGTGAATGAGGCGAGTGTCGTCGCTCTTCCACCACTCCTCCCAGGTGTCGGGATAAATCTCCTTGGTGTTTGAGATGTAGCCGATGGGCGCGTCAAACCACACATAGAGCACCTTGCCCTCGGCACCCTCGACGGGCACCGGCACGCCCCAATCGAGGTCGCGCGACACGGCGCGAGGCTGCAAGCCGGTGTCGAGCCACGACTTGCATTGCCCGTAGACGTTGGTCTTCCACTCGGTGTGACCCTCGAGAATCCAGCGACGCAGTGCCTCCTCGTAGCGGTCGAGGGGCAGATACCAATGGCGGGTCTGTCGCAGCACCGGAGTGGTGCCGGTGATGGCGCTCACCGGATTGATGAGGTCGGTGGCGTTCAGCGACGAGCCACATTTCTCGCATTGATCGCCATAGGCTCCCTGCGCGTGGCAGTTGGGGCACTCGCCCACCACATAGCGGTCGGCAAGGAATTGACCGGCCTTCTCGTCGTACAGTTGCATCGAGTCTTTCTCGACGAATACGCCCTTGTCGTAGAGGCGGCGGAAGAACTCCGATGCCGTGGCTGCGTGGGTCTCGGATGTGGTGCGCGAATATACGTCAAACGAGATGCCTAACTCCTTCATCGAGTCGCGGATGATAGTGTGATAACGATCGACGATATCCTGTGGGGTGACGCCCTCGGCTTTTGCCTTGATGGTGATGGGCACACCGTGCTCGTCGCTACCGCCGATGAAGGCTACAGGGCGCTCGCACAAGCGCAGATATCGTGTATAAATATCGGCTGGCACATATACGCCTGCCAAGTGACCGATGTGCACCGGTCCGTTGGCATAGGGCAGTGCCGACGTTACAAGTGTTCTTTTATATTGCTTCTCCATACTATTATTTCTTTCAATCTACAAAGTTACGAAAAATCTCTTAACCCCCATATACGCAACAAAAAAAATCTCAAATATCCACCCAAAACTGCAGATTTAGCGGATTATCTGCGATTGCCATAATCGTTTCAAAAACACTTCAGAGGGCATTATTTCTATCCCATCCTCGGTTTTGCGCGCCGTTGAGTCTCTTGATATACATATAAGTTTTGTGTCGGGATGCTCCTCGCGGAATGTCCGCAAGCCTTTGAGATGGTGATTCTGAACTTCCGTGCAGGACTTCACTTCGATGCCGTAAACAGCATTATGGGTATACGAATCAGATATCACTATATCCACTTCAAACCCGGAGGCGGTGCGCCAATACGAGGCTGTGAGATTTAATTCGCTATACGAGAGGTAAGCGATAACTTCTTGTACTATAAGATGCTCAAGCGCGTGCCCGTAGTCAACACTGCCCGGCATCAGATTCTTGCGGCATGTCAAATAATTCACCACTCCGATGTCGAACAAATAGAATTTTGGCGCGTGCACCACTCGACGCTTTATGGTACGAGTATATGCCGGCAAGGTGTAGCCCAATAGTGTTTCCTCGAGGATGGCAAAATATTCCTTGATGGTCGGTGCGCTCACCCCGCAATCTGTTGCTACGTTGCTATAATTGAGTATCTCGCCATCATTAATTGCCGCTACTTCGAGGAAGCGTGTGAACGATGTGATATTTCGAGTCAGCGCTTCAGCCCTAATTTCCTCACGCAAATAGTCTCCAACATAGGCTTGCAAACGCTTGCTCGCATCTTCGATCATATAATGTCGAGGTAACATACCATTGTTGATAGCGCGTTGTATATTAAAATCCGGTATCTCGGCACTTACAAATGGGAACAGTTGCTTCCGGATAGCACGACCGCCCAACAGATTGGCTCCGCATCGTTTCAATTTGCGGGCACTTGAACCGCTAAGAATGAATCTGTAGCCTTTTCGTGTCATGAGCCAATGGACTTCATCGAGTAGTTCCGGTACTTTCTGGATCTCGTCTATTATGATTATCGTATTGTTGTCAAGCATTTCGACCTCTTGACGTAGAAACGACGGATTTCGCCTGAATCTTTCATAAAGGTCGGATTCAAGCAGGTCATAGAACTTCGCTTCCGGAAATCTTTGCATCAACAGAGTGCTCTTTCCGCTTTGGCGAGCGCCCCATAGAAATATGCTATCCTCAGAAATTTCGCTAAAATTGATTACGCGGTCGTAAAATTTGCCCATTTTGCTTATAATTAGAGTTATATGCGATGATAATTAAAAGTTGTACTTTTAATCTACATGTAATTCTAAAGTTGAACTTTTGATTATCATCACGCAAAAGTACAAATTTTTTCGCTTTTCCCCAAATTTTTAACCATTCACCTCCCCATTCTTTTGAAATTTCATTTTTAAGCACTA
>JBJEDD010000163.1:0-2328 GCA_051871715.1 Muribaculaceae bacterium
CTTGATTGTGGTTTTGTCATCGAGCGAGCCGTTGGGCTTGTCAGTGTCAACATCACCTGTGCCGTCACCGTTAACGAGGTCAACCATAGCCTCAACATTCAAGCCGACACGAGAGAGGACGTGCTTGAAGTTGAATTCCACCTTGCCTGTAAATGCTTGCTTGGCGAGGTTCTGGGTTGATGAAGCGTCAGATACGGTGAGATCCTTCTGTTCGGCTACTGCATCGGCAACGGTGAAGGTGATAGTACCTGCATCGGGAGTGAGCGTAGCACCTGTAACATTGTAAGGAGCATAAGCAAAGAATGTCACCTTGTCACCGGGGTTGTTAGGCCAGTACTTCAGGGGTGAATAGGTCCAATCGGTAGAATACGTAACCTCTTGGTTTTTCATAAAGTTGGCAGGAACACCATCAGCGTAATCTGCTTGGGCGGTGTAGTAAGCAAATACACCGAAGCCACTTGCCTTCAAGCCATCAAGGTCAAGCACAGTCGCACGGCTGTTGGCGTCTCGACCTACATAGGTCCCAAATTCAATGGCATTGCCCTTCAATTCGGCAGCATTCTCCACCTCACTTGAGCAACCGGTAGCAGCAATCGCCGCCATGGCTAAAAATCCAAAATAAAATTTCGATTTCATAAATGAATGGTCTTAAAAAGTTATTAATTAATTATTTATTTGATTTACTTATTTTTACATACCGACATCATAGTCTTCTTCATCGCCCCAGTCGTCGATGGTTGCATCGAAGCCACTTGAACCGCCACCCTCGGGCTTGACGTCGGGCAAGGTCGTTTCCAAGTCCAAATTCAAGCGCAACGCCAGGCGCACATGGGTCCCGAGACCCTCCTCGTACTCAAATTTATCGCCCACGGCAAAGGAGAAGTCGAGCACTGTTTTGCCATCGACGAGCAGTAACGACAGCATTAACTCGTTTTCGTCTTCATCGCCGGCATGACCGGCAGGCAAGCCAAAACTCGTAATCAACGCCGTTATCACACCCTGTGTGGGGTCGGCTTTATCCACCTCGATGCTCCAAGTCTCGAGCAGCTGGGTTGCTTTGCCGGCTGTGGGGCAATTCTTGCCGAGCATATAGCCGTCTGCCATGCCGGTAATGGATGCGCGTGCGGCTCGCAGATTGTGGATGCCCTTGATGTGCACGTTGACCTGGAGCGTCGATATCACGTTGCGCGGATACGCGGTGGTAAGCACTGTGTCGCCATCGGCGCGGCTGCCAAGGCTCTGTGCGATATATTCATTGGTCTTCTCTACCATTCGAGAGGTCACTTCCAAGCCTGTCTGCACTTCCAAGCCAAGCCACTCTGGCTGGGCGATGACATTCTCCTCCGGGAGACGGCTGATATACCAGCGCGATGACGTTGCAGCCCCTACTACCTTTGACTCGGCAAAACTCTCCATATCGCAGAAATGCATGGAGCCAAACTCCGAGATGCTCTGATTGTACACAAGCATATCATATGCGCCCTCGGGAAGCAACAACACCGCATAATCGATATTGTTGCTAAGAGCAACTATCTGCTCCCTGCCATCGCGAGGATACATAGCCACGGTCATGCCCGTAGGAGTCTCAAATGGCAGGAAATCTGTCCAATCGACATTTACACGCAGGCGCGAGTAGTCGACATGCTCGTGATAAAGACACAATTCCTTGTGCTCGCAGGCTGTGAAAGTGAGCATTAACACTATAACATACAGGAAGTTAGCAACATTCTTCATTGCTCACCTCCTTTCGCCTTATTGTAATTGTCGCGCCCTATTAGCCACACCAAGGAGACTTCGACCTTGGTAGGACCCCACCAATGGCGATATTTGGTGGCTTGCCACACATAGCAATTGTCGATGGGGATGTACTCGCGGTATTCGCCACCGAGATAGCCCAAGCCGATGGTGAAGTCTATGTTGAGTCGGCGGGCAATCGGGAGGGCGAAGCCATATTCGATGCCGGCACCCCAGTGAGCCTTGTCCCACAGCGAGCCGCCGGGCACACCGCCCATATAGCCTTTGCCACCCCACTCGAAGTCGTAGGTGAGCATCTGTCCGTATACGCCAATGTGGTGTCCGGTGAGAGGCTTGCCATGCGAGAGCCAGTAGCGCACACCCACATCGCCTCCGTAGGCACGCCAATAGTGATGACGGCTATCACAGTTCCACCAGCCATACATCCAATTGGCTGCCACAGAGATATTTGAGCCTACATACAACTCTGCGCCTATATTGGGCAAGAGCGCTGCATCATACAGCATATTGGTCTTCAGCGACATATACAGGGGCTTGCCGGTCACAATGGGAGCGACCTCAGGCATAGGCTCC
>JBJEDD010000164.1:0-2326 GCA_051871715.1 Muribaculaceae bacterium
TTCAGATTTTGTGTATAAAAGAGAGACTGCCTAACTTTGGTTGTTAGACAGCCTCATCACAGCCCCACAAAAAAAGCACAACCCGTAGCGCGGGTTGCTCTCACCCACCTCCGTCCAGCTAAATCAGCTATAATAGCTACATCAGCTATAAACCATCAACATTAAACCGCGCCGAAAGGCGCCCTTAAACCATAAACCCTAAACCATAAACTTGTTAATGTACAAATTTTTCTTGGAAAATATTTGCATATTAACAACTATTCTTGTACCTTTGCACCATAATTGATTTTTAACCCACTTAATCCTATACTACTATGAAAAATTTCAACATCTTCACAACCCCGGCTCCTTTCAAGCCCACCAACATTCAACCCTCTGAACCTAAGCAACTTAACCCCACTTCCCTGCTAAAAAGGTGCAGACAAATCGAGAGAAGATTCACAAGCAATGACAGTGCCATTATCGAGTTGCCAATCTTCAAATTTGGAGATCTCGGGCTTGAAGCGCAAGGCTATCGTGTCTTCCTTGCCCATATGGTTCTTGGCGATGTGCAATTGAACTAATCCACGTATGTCGAGTCCATTGGTATCTTCGCCGGATTGATATCTGAGTTCCGGGCGATCGAGCAAAATGACTACATTTGAGTCCTCACATATTGTACCGCTATCGCGGAGGTCATACATATATGGCGTGTAATGCTCTATAGCATTGGCACTTCGGTGCTCGGGATTGCGATTTATTTGTGATGACATCACAATAGGAATGTTGAGGTCCTTTGCAAGTCGCTTTAAGGCTCGGGTACATGCCGAGACTTCTTCATATCGGCTTTGATATGTTGTTGATGAAGAAAAATGCTGGAGGTTGTCGATATAGATAATTTGTGCACCGGTTTGTACAACATCATCTTTGACTGCCTTGCAGAATTCAACTACGTCAGTAGCCGGATTGTCAACGATATAGAATGGCGCGTTATCTTCTCTCAACTTGCTGCCTTCTATTTCTGTGATGCATGATACAATTTGTATCATTATTTGGCTCTTGGACTTCTCAAATGAGTATAATATCACGGGAATTTTAAAGTCCATAGCTTGGCGGAGGGCCATATTAAGCATCAAAATAGACTTTCCCATAGCCGGGCGAGCGCCGATCACAATGAGGTCGGAATTGCGGAACCCACCGAGCGCATTATCAAGATTTTGGAACCCTGTCGGAACACCTTGAAGCGCTCCGAGTCTATTGGCTTGCGATTTCAAGTCTTTAATAGCCTTGTCTAATAGTGTATTTATCTTATCCATAATCATTTACCGATGCAGAAGCGCTGGAATATTGTGTTTAAAAGCTCGGAGGAGGGGATGTCGCCGGTGATGTCGCTGAGGTGGGCGATGGTCTCGCGCACGTCCTCGGCGATGAGGTCGGCAGGGATGCCATCGCGTAATCCGCTGATTACGCGTTCGGTGGACTCTGCAGCTGCGCCTAATGCTTCGGCGTGGCGCAGGTTGGTGACCATGATGTCGGCGACGCCATGGTTGCTCATTTCGTCGGCAAGGCTTTGCAAGGCAGCGCGGAGGCTGTCGATGCCGTCGCGACGTGTGGTGGTGATTGTCTCAATCACGATGTCGGGGGTGTCGAGATTAGCCTTTAAGCCACTGATATCTATCGGGGTATGTGCGAGGTCTGCCTTGCTGAGCGCGAGGATGACGTGCTTGTCGGGGTCGGTGGCAATGCGCTTAATAATATCGCAGGAATCGGTGGGTAGCGCGGTGGTTATATCGTTGAGTATCACTACTATAGATGCACGTTCTATGGCTTGAAGCGAGCGTTGGATACCTATCTGCTCGATGCTGTCGTCGCTGTGGCGTATGCCGGCGGTGTCGATGAGTCGGAATGTATAGTCGCCGATGGCGAGCACCTCCTCGATGGTATCGCGAGTGGTGCCGTGGATATCGCTGACGATGGCGCGGTCGTCGCCCACGAGGGCGTTGAGCAGCGACGACTTGCCGGCATTGGTGGGACCGACAATAGCGACAGGGATACCCGATTTGATGGCATTGCCGGCTGAGAATGAGTCGTGTAGATGCTTGACAACCCTGTAGATGTCGTTGGCGAGGACCTTGAGCCGCTCGCGCGAGGCAAATTCCACATCTTCCTCGCTGAAATCCAATTCCAACTCGAGGAGCGAAGCCAAGTTGACCAATTGCTCGCGCAATTCGGTGAGTTGAGTCGAGAATGAGCCTCGGAGTTGGGTAGCGGCGAGCCGATGGGCGGCACGCGAGTCGGCGGCGATGATATCGGCGATAGCCTCGGCTTGGGCGAGGTCCATCTTGCG
>JBJEDD010000165.1:0-2314 GCA_051871715.1 Muribaculaceae bacterium
ATGAGGAGTTGCCACAGATATTGAAGTTGTAGTTGCTGTTATTATATGTGCGGCTGTTGCTCTCGGTGTACTCGCTCTTGGTGCTTGTCTCGCCCCAGGCGTAGTAGTCACCGTAGCCCGTGGGACTGCTCGCACCTACATTGCACGTCGCCCGCTTAACTGACAAGCCAAGGTCTACCCAGTCATGTCCATTGTATGATCCGGTGGTGGCTCGCGCCGGCTGTGGTGTGGGCTGTGGCTGGGGTGCTGGCGTTGGTTCCGGGGTCGGTTGAGGCTGAGGTGTTGGAGCAGGAGTAGGAGTGGGTTCAGGCTCTGGCTCAGGTGTTGCCTCCGGATTCGCCGGTTGCTCTTGTACTTGTTGAGTTTGCGGAGTTACTTGCTCTTGTGGCGTGTACTCGCTGACATCAATGGTCGCTACTGCTGTGTCACCGAGTTCCACTATTGATGCCAGGGTGTCTTCTTCGACTACTGAAGGCTCCTCGTTGCTGCCACCGCTTAGCATGGCGATGATGCCGGCTATTGCTACTACTGCGGCGAAGGCTATCAACGCAGCATAGCGCTTGTACCACGGCGATGTGGGCTTGCCGGGCTCGTCGGCGATAGGCACTGTTTTCTTTTCATCCGGCGCGGGTGCCGGCTGGGGCATCGGGGCGTTATCTAATATCGCTGCGAAGGCGGCGACGCTCTGCGGGCGGTCGCTCTTGGGGAGGGCGAGGGCGGCGTAGACGGCTCGCTTGGTCGCATCGCTGATATATGGCGGCAGAGGTTGCAATTGCTCATCGCCACTGATGCGGTCGTTGCTTACCGGAGGCACGGTACCTGTGAGAAGGTAGTAGAGGGTCGCTCCCAGGGCATAGATGTCGGTCGCCGGCAGGAATTTGCGCACATTGCCACTCGACTGCTCGGGCGGCGCATAGCCGGGGGTATATCCGGGGCGAGTCGAAGTATTCTCTCCGCTGACCGCGTCGTATTGCTTGGAAACACCAAAGTCAATAAGGATGGCATGGTCCTCGCCATCTACCATTATATTATTGGGCTTTATATCGAGATGTAGGCGATTTTGGGCATGCACATAGTTGAGGGCGGCGCACACCTGGCGAATATATCGCAGGGCATGGTCCTCGCTCAAGGGTCCGTGAGCCTTGACGATGTCGCCAAGCGAAGCGCCATCGATGTAGTCCATGACGAAGTAAGCCGTGCCATTCTCCTCAAACACGTCGCTCACCGACACGATGCCAGAGTGCTTCATACGGCTCACGGCACGCGCCTCCTCAAAGAATTTGCGCATCATCTTGCCCACCAATTCGCGCTTGGAGTCGGTAGCCACCGACACATGCCCGGTGTTACCGTCGCGATTGCAGAAATCTTCGGGGAAAAACTCCTTGATAGCCACGCGCTTCTCGAGCAACTCGTGGCTCGCCTCGTAGGTGCAGCCATAGCCACCCGCAGCAATAAATCTGATAATTCTATACTTTCCTCCCTGAAGGAGAGAACCTTCGCGTAAGTGCATAAGAAAAATGTTAACGTTGATGGTTATATGCTACAAAGTTACGAAATCTTTGTGACAAACAGTGAATTAATTGTTTAAAATCTCATTTTTTTGTACCTTTGCGACAGATTGTTTACACAAAGAACAAGTATTCTCACAGTTTTACCACTCACACTCTTAATAAAACGTTATGAACACATTAACCAAAGTATTTGCTACGGCAATGATGGCGGTGTGCTCGCTGTCGCTGAGCGCGAGCGGTGTGACCACAGCGGGCTTTGCAGCAGCAGGTGTGCGCAACGTGTCGCCACAGTGTAGCAGTTCGCTCCAATCGATCGACAACGCAGAGTTGATCGACTTCGTCACCACCGTGATGCCGGGGTTGAGCGAGGATAGAGACTTGCTCAATTACCTCATGGACTACTACAAGGGCTATGACTACCCCGTTGACCCGGGCGATTATCAAGACATTGAGGCATTTGTGGAATTACTATCCATGTGCTCCGACCAATTGGCTCCATACTTCGAGCGCGTATTGCCGCTGTACCTCTACTTGGTACGTGACCGAGTGACTCCCAAGTATGCCGATGTGTCGACATTCTCGGTCGACACGGTATATGCCGCGCCGGTAGATGAAATCTTCTACGGCATCGGCGACGAGCGCAACCACTACGAGCCCTACGGACTGTCGCAGTCAGCCATTGACGAGGGCATCGCCGCCGGCGGACGTGTCAAGCACAACCAATCGTACCTATGGGGTATGGTGAGCGTCGGTGACAAGGTGTACTGGTGCACCAACACCAACTACCTGTGCCTCGGTGGTGC
>JBJEDD010000166.1:0-2310 GCA_051871715.1 Muribaculaceae bacterium
CTCGCTGTCATCGACCACCAACGCATCAGCAACGAGGTATTCAGTCGCTACTGCAAGGCGCTCCTCGAGGCAGGCACTCCCATTACTTGGGAGCAAATGCGCGCGTATCTCACCGACCGCCTCGGACTGTTTGATGCCGTAGCGGTCAGCCCCGAACGCGAGGCTCGACTCCGCGAGATGTTCGACCGCTCATTCAACCGCCACGATGCCGCCGACCAAGAGACTCTGTATGCCAACTTCAACGCCTTCGCTGTTGAGGTTTATGCCTTAGTCAACGATGCCGCAGGTCTCGGCTTCACCACTACCTCACATAGCGGCAACCCCACGCCCGTCTTCGCCATCGGCGTGGGTGCCGAGCGCTTCTCAGCCCTCAATAACAATTGCGACCTCCCCCGCATCATCCGCGCCATCTGCAACCTCCCCAACGATTGAGATATAAACAACACAAAAAAACTCCTCGCCTTCTGCTTGTGCAGGCGAGGAGTTTTTTATTGACGTGTTCGTTAATTATTTCTTCTTGAACTTGGCTCCTGCGTAGATGTTGTCGTAGGAGTTGAGGAGGGTCGACATGGTGCTGAGGGTCGAGTTGTTGGCATATTCGGCAACCTTGGTGACGATGTCGATAACGCGCGAGGCGTCAAATGTGAGAGAGAGGATACCGGTAGCGTCCTTGGTGGCGAATGCCGATACGGCACCGATATTGTAGCCGCTACTCAAGGTGAAGTTGAAGGTGAGGGCGCCGGCATCGTCATCCTTGGTCACAGTACCCTTGAGGGTCACTTTCTTGAGCGCGAGGGTGAAGTTGCCCTCGGCGTCAAAGGTGAACACTGCCGTGTTGAGCCCTAATTTCTTGTAGTACGAGGCGAGTTTTGCCTCAACGGTTGCCGATGCTGCAGCACCGCCTACATTGCTTAATGTATTGTCGCTCTTGAAGGAGACTGCCGGAGACTGGTATTTCCACGTACCCTCGAGCGATGAGACTTCAAATTTGTCGGTAGCGGTGACAGCGCCCACGATGCCGGTGATGGCTTCCAAGGGGTTCACTGCCGACGCGCTGAGCGAGCAGCCACACAGCAAGGCTGCCGCAAGAATGCGTGTGATGTGTTTCATTTTACCGAAATTTCTGTTATAACGTCTTTTGTATCAATTTCTTTGTCAATGTCTTCCCAGACAGAATTGCGCGACTTGAATTCGGGCACGATGCGCTTCATCTCGGCTACTATATCGTGGTAATCACCAGCCTCGGTGAAGCCTCGCAGAGCCTCGATGTGACGCGATACCTCGACATAGTCGTATACGCGCACCTTGGCAATCATAATCTTATCGTGGCGGGTAGCCTGTGTCATTTCCTTGTCGTTGAGCAACTCCTCGTAGAGTTTTTCGCCGGGACGCAGACCGGTCTCGACAATCTCGATATCGATGCCGGGACGCAGACCCGAGAGCGAAATCATGCGCGTAGCGAGGTCATAAATCTTGACAGGCTGACCCATATCGAAGACATAAATCTCGCCACCGTTGCCCATGGTACCTGCTTGGAGCACCAGCGAGCAAGCCTCGGGAATGGTCATAAAGTAGCGTATGATGTCGCGATGAGTGACCGTTAGCGGTCCACCCTGCTCAATCTGACGGCGGAAGAGCGGAATTACCGAGCCATTAGACCCAAGCACGTTGCCAAAGCGGGTGGTGATGAAGCGAGTGACAAACCCATCGGGGCGGCGCTGCGACAGGTTATAGAACAGCGACTGCACATATATCTCGGCGATGCGTTTGGACGCGCCCATCACATTGGTGGGGTTGACAGCCTTGTCGGTGGATATCATCACAAATTTTTCGACCTTGTACTTCACGGCGAGGTCGGCGAGGTTCTTCGTGCCCAACACATTGGTGAGGATCGCCTCGGATGGGTTGCGCTCCATCATGGGCACGTGCTTGTATGCGGCAGCGTGGAAGATATAGCGCGGACGATAGCGCTTGAATGCTTGCTCGATACGCTCGCGATTGGCTACATCGGCGATGAACAGGTGTATCTTGATGTTCGGGAAATCTTGCTCCATATGCAACTGCAACTCGTGCATCGGAGTCTCGGCTTGGTCAAGGAGGACGATTTCGCCAGCCTTCATGGCAGCGACTTGGTTGACGATTTCGCTGCCAATGGAGCCGGCAGCGCCGGTAATCATCACCGTCTGACCGCGGAGCACCTCCTCAACATCGTGAGTATCAGTAGTGATGACATCGCGGCACAAGAGGTCCTCGATACGTATATCGTGCACGCTACCCGATATGGGACGCAAATTTTCCTTGTTCTTGTCA
>JBJEDD010000167.1:0-2294 GCA_051871715.1 Muribaculaceae bacterium
TTGTAGGCTGTCATACGCTCCTCATAGCAGGTCTCTCCCGGCGCCTCTACACGGACCTGCACGTATGACTTGGTCGTGGTCGCCAGTACACTCTTAAGGCGCGAGGTCAGCACCGTTGCGCCGTCTGTGATGCCTGATTTAATTATCGTGCTCATACCACAAAGTTATTGCTTAACTCGACCGATATAAAAGACACATTAACTCCGCCACTTATCGAAGACCTTGGCGAGTGCAATAGCCACCAACATCCCGATAATAAGAGCCAGTAAAAACACGCGGGAACCGGCTCGCTCTGACTTGCTCTCAGTCGCGGACTGTGCTGCCGATGAAGCAGTCACTGATGATGCAGCGCTAACGCTATCTACTGCATGGGAGTGCGTGGACTGCTCAATGTTAGACGAGGATGTTATTCGTTCTATACGGATGATTCTCGGCACCGGTGCGAGAGATGGCGCAGTTGAGTCGGCATCTTGATACTCGATAGTTATGCCATCAATAGTCGTAGTCGACGAACTAATGGCTGTCGAGATAATATCAACTATCGATGACGTCGCCAAAGTATCGCTCATCACCAGCGCGGTAGTATCGGATGCTGCCGTCACTACCTCCTTGTTGGTGTGGCACGATGATAATGATATCAGCACAAACAGTGATATCCGGATTACTATATGCTTCATAAGGCTAATAATTATGATATATGCTTAGACCGGGATGCCGAGACGACGAAGAGGCTCTTTGAGGACTCCGTCTAACTGCTCCATGATATCAATCTGCGAGAGCATGAGATTGCGGTCGACGACATCGAGGCGACCAAAGCGTTGCTCGTTATCAGCAAAGAGTTTGAGGCTCTTGAGATATCTCGCGTTGTTATTCTGCATCGTCGCGAGCCTTATTTCATTCGGTTTCATTATTCTTGCGTGTTTCTTTTAGGTGCTCGAGGTAATTTTTGAACTGGAAGTTGAGGTCGATGCCCATGAAAGCGCCGGCTGCTACGAGTAACATGCCGAAGACCGTAATTACTGATGGGTGTATTTCGCCTGTGGGAGGCATATACAGCGCTATCATGACCAGCGCCATGCCGAAAACTAACAGCAGAAACGCCATTATGGAGTGTGCCGTCAGTTTGCGGTTGAATTGGATGATTGTCTTGTTATCCATGAGTCCGAGATTATATTTATGGTGCAAATTTAGGGGTCAAAAATGCACCATAAAAAGACGTTAGAGCACCCCGGAGGTGTCCATGAATGACATCCCGGAATATGGATGAGTCTCGCAACCGATATATAGCGTATCAAAGGCATCAGTTCCATCAGTGCGGAGTTCCAAGCGGTCGTCCTCGGTCTCGGCGAGCTTCTCTCCGGACTTGTCTTTGCGGAAGCCCAAGCGCCCTCGAGCAACGCCGGCAGACTGTATCGCCAATATCAAGTCGTCATTATTCTGGCGATTGAAGTATGGGGTTAAGCGATTGAGCCCGGCGAAGCCTCGGTTGATAAGGTTGTACTTCTCGTCGTGCTTCATCGGGCTCCCCAGAGGGATGGGTGCTACGTCCCAGCCGTGGGAACGGAACGCCTCAATAATGGTATAGCGAAAATCGACGGCATTAACAGCATAATTCGAGCCCAGAGCAGTAGAATCGTAATAAAACACGACTGTCTTGTTGTGATGAGCAGAGTAGTACTGACAAAAGTCCGCTACCAGTGCCGGAATTTTGCGCTCATACTTGACGTAAAACGACTTTAAGACGTTGAGACGCCCGGTATGCTCTTCCGGCTGCCCGGCTACGATCCAGTTAATGTTGGCGTTGTAGTCCATGCCGATGCAGATGGGTGCATAACGGTTGAGGTCCCTGTCAGCTCTACAATCGAGAGCGTCAGGCAAGAAGTCAAAGCCGAGGTTATCAAGATACTCAAAATCGGAGGCGTTGTATTTATGCCCCTCCTTCATCGACGAGTAGAAGCCATCGCGAGCGATGCCTATCTTCTTGCACATTATCGACGTTTGGAAGGTCAAGGGTGTAAGATCTCGCTTCATATCACGGAGGTATTGCTCCCCGAGGAGCTCAACGTTCTCGACTGAGGAATATTCGCGATAATAAGTGGCAACTGAGCGGAGCCGATTAATCTCTCGGTCAAGTCGTCTGAGATGTCCCTTAAGATATTCAGGCGGTTCGATGCCCTTGGAACGCATCTCCATAATCTTCTGATGCTGTCTCCATTGCTCATATACGCCGGCACCGATAGCATTGATAATTTTAGGGTCCATGTCCTTCTCGTACTCCAGAAACCATGAGCCTC
>JBJEDD010000168.1:0-2287 GCA_051871715.1 Muribaculaceae bacterium
GCCAAAGACCTCGAAAAAGCGACACCAACGCTTCTTGCCCTTGATGTCAATTATCCATATCAACAAGCCCAAGAAACTCGAGGCGAGACCACAGGTGGTGAGCACGAATGTGGGCGACCAAATCTTCTTGTTGATGGGCAAGCCATATGACAATAACAGACCTACAAAGGTAAGAATAGTTCCTAAAATAAACAAACGATTTATTCTATCCCTGTTGTCTTTTAAAGAAATAATCCACGAGCCGCAGATGAAGCCAATGAGCATATGGGCGATAGCCGGGAGTGTGCTGAGCAAGCCTTCGGGGTCAAATTTGAGGGTCACGCCATCGATAGTGTCGGCATACATGTGGTCGGCACCGAGGACCTTGTGGTCGACTACAGAGATAATATTGGAGGTTGAGAACTCGTAGCCGTTGCCGCAGAGCAGAATTATGGTGTAAGTGACCAAGATGAGCCCGATGGTCCAAGCGATGCGCTTGACGCGACTGTGCAGGAGCAGAGCCAGCAGAGAGCCGACGCCGTAGCAGATAGCCAAGCGCGGCATGACGCCGAGGAAGCGCAAGTGCCCCACATTGGTGGCAGCATCCCAGAAGGACATATCCGAGTTAATAATTCCGCGGAGCGTGATGCCAAACCAGCCGATAGCCCAGCCGATGAGGAAAATCACCACGGTGCGACGTAGAATTTTCAGCGCAGCGGCAGCGGACAACTTGAAGTTGTATCGTCGCAGCGAGAAATAAGTAGATACGCCCATGATGAACATGAAGAACGGGAAGACGAGGTCGGTGGGCGTCAAGCCATTCCACGCAGCATGTTCCAGCGGAGCGTAAATGTGCCCCCACGAGCCGGGATTGTTGACCATAATCATACCGGCGATAGTGATACCGCGCAGTATGTCGAGTGCAAGCAATCGCTGTGAGGGTTTAGAAGGGTTAGTTGCCATAGGTTATAGATGATTGTGATTATTTGTCGTTTACAGGCTTGGTGTGGTCGTTGACCAAATAAACGATAGACTTGTAGGGGATGCCCGAGTTGTTGGTGAGACCGATCTCGCAGGTGCGCGAGTTGGAGTAACCGGTGACGACACCTGCCTTGGCGAGCGCGGGCTTGAGGTGGCGCAGACCCCAAGCATTCAGTTCGGGATGCGTGAAGCCACGGTCGCCAGCGAAGCCGCAGCAGCCGACTGCGGCGGGCACGGTGACGTTGGTGGAGCAACGACGAGCCAAGTCGATGATGACCGAAGCCAAGCCCATGCGACGAGTCGAGCAAGTGATATGGACAGCGATGGGAGTATCGTCGGGGGTAAAAGTCAAGTGCGGAGCCAAGAAAGTGGCAATGAACTCGGCAGGCTCGTAGAGTTTCATACTCTTGATATGCTCGCGCATGCGGTGCAAGCAGGGGCTTTGGTCGCAGAGCACGGGGTATTTGCCGTTTTGCGAGGCCTTGAGGAGTGCTTGTTCGGTCTCGGCAGTCATGCGGTCGGCGATGTCGGGCATGCCCTTGCTCTCCCAAATCATGCCGCAACAGAGTTTGCCCATATTTTCGGGGAAAATGACACGGTATCCGGCTTTGTTGCAAAGAGCAAGCATAGCCTCCATGAGGGGCTTATCGGCGGAGCCTTTCTCGGCAGAAGTGCCCATGGTGCGGTTGATGCATGAGGGGAGATAAACGACAACACGTTCGCTATCGGGTTGCTCGGTCTTGAGAGCCTTGCATGGACACACGGGCTTGGGTAGTGCGGGAGTCCACAGAGGCATACCCACGCTGTGAAGCGCCCTACCCGCTACGGTGACGCCCTTGTCGCCGATGACCTTATGGGCAACATTTGCGGCTCCGAGGGCGAGGCGCAAGCCCTTTGTGATGCCATTGAGGTGACGAGCGGCGAAGTCGCCCACTTTGTAACCGAAAGAGCCCTGTGGGAGCGCCTGCTCGCGGATTACGTGAATCATCTCGCCGGTGTTAATGCCCATAGGACAAGAAGTTGAGCATAAGCCGTCGCCGGCACAGGTAGCGTTGCCGAGGTATTTGAAATCCTTCTCAAGACGAGCGGCACGAGCGAGGCTTGCTTCATCGCCGAGCGCCTTGAGGCTTGCTTCATCGCCGAGCGCCTTGAGGCGTGCGATTTCGCGCAGAATGACTGTGCGCTGGCGAGCCGAGAGAGTAAGACCGCAACTAACGCAATTTGGCTCGCAGAAGCCACACTCGATGCACTTGTCAACCAGCGGATGCAATGGTGGCAACTCCTTGATACCCTTGATGAAGCACTCGGGGTCGTCATTGAAGATAAC
>JBJEDD010000169.1:0-8810 GCA_051871715.1 Muribaculaceae bacterium
GGCTTCGCAGGGCAAAGGTCAGACCTGCGAGGTGCAAGCCGATACCCTCGAGGTTTACGGCACAGCCGACCCTGAGGCTTATCCCTTGCAGAAGAAGGGTCACACTCTGGAGTTCCTGCGCGAGATAGCCCACTTGCGTCCCCGTACCAACACCTTTGGGGCTGTTTTGCGTGTGCGTAGCACCCTGGCATTTGCTATCCACACCTTCTTCCAGGGCAAGGGCTTCTTCTACCTCAACACTCCGCTCATCACGTCGAGCGACTGCGAGGGTGCCGGCGCAATGTTCCAAGTGACTACGCTTCCGCTCAACGACTTGCCTCGCACCGAGGATGGCAAGGTAGATTACAGCCAAGATTTCTTCGGCAAGCCTACATCACTCACCGTGTCGGGTCAGTTGGAGGGCGAACTTGGCGCAACCGCTATCGGCGAAATCTACACCTTTGGTCCTACCTTCCGCGCCGAAAATTCCAATACTCAGCGTCACCTGTCGGAGTTCTGGATGATTGAGCCCGAGATGGCTTTCTATGACATCACCGACAATATGGACCTCGCCGAGGAATTTGTGAAATATTGTATTCGTTATGTGCTTGACCATTGCCGCGACGACATAGAGTTCCTTGCCGAGCACTACGACAAGGGTCTTATCGAACGCCTCGAGTTTGTGTTGCACAACGACTTCGTACGACTCACTTACACTGAGGGCGTGAAGATACTCCAAGAGTCGGGTCACAAATTTGAATTCCCCGTATCGTGGGGCATCGACCTGCAGAGCGAGCACGAGCGCTACTTGGTTGAGCAGCACTTCAAGAAACCGGTAATTCTCACCGACTATCCGCGCGACATCAAGGCTTTCTATATGAAGCAAAACGAGGACGGCAAGACCGTGCGTGCTATGGATGTGCTCTTCCCGCAGATTGGCGAGATTATCGGTGGTAGCGAGCGCGAAGCCGACTATGACAAGTTGCTCACTCGCATCAACGAGTTGAACATCCCCATGAAGGATATGGTGTGGTATCTCGATACTCGTCGCTTCGGCACAGTGCCTCACTCGGGCTTCGGATTAGGATTTGAGCGACTGTTGCTCTTCGTCACCGGTATGACCAATATCCGCGATGTGATACCTTTCCCGCGTACTCCCAAGAATTGTGAATTTTAAGCAATAAACTATATGGAGGCGCACCACTCACCATGATGCGCCTCCATTTTTTTGTGTTTATGAATAAATTACTGAGATTTCTACTTAACTGGTTCCCCACGATGATTGTCGTGGGTGTAGTGATTTATGCCACTTGGGTGCCTAAACCCTTGGATGAAGATACCTTGCCGCTAATCCCGGGTCTTGATAAGATAATACACGTGGTGATGATGGGTGGCTTGGTGGGGTCGATTCTCTTTGACTATAAACGAGCCGACCGCCACCGCGAGTTGACTACTCGCATAGTGACGGTCGTGACTGTTGGGGTAATGATATTCGGCGTTTTCGACGAGATTGTTCAAGGCTTGCTGCCCATCGGGCGCCCGAGCGATTGGTTTGATTTACTTGCCGATTGGACCGGCGCTCTCGGTGGCGCATTGTTGGCTCCGGGAGCCGTCAATGCTTGTCTGCGTCGACGCTAAACCTATTTGACGTATTCGTGGATATCGGCGACTAATTCTTCGCTCTGCTTGTCGCGACTGAGGATCGTGCCGTCCGGGCTGATGAGAATGATGCACGGAATGCCTACAATGCCATAGAGGTCGGTGGGCAGTGATTGTGCATTGATGATGCACTCCCAGGGAATTTCCTCCTTGGCGATGGCTCGCTCGGTGTCGGCAGGCTCGTCCCACACGGCTACGCCGAGGATGGTGAGTTTATCGCTATCCTTGTACTCGTTGTATACCTCCTTGAGAACGCGCACTTGACGCATGCAAGGACCGCACCACGAGGCAAAGAAGTCTACCAATACATATTTACCCTTGCCAACGTAGTCGCTGAGACGCTTGCCTTCGACTTCAAAGTCGACATATCGGCAACCCTCGCTTGTGCTCTCTTTTGCTCTGATAGATGCAAGAACCTTGGCAAGTCGTTGCGAAGATGCATAGGCAGGGTGATCGGCTATGTAGGCATTGATTTCATCGGCTGTCAGCTCGTAGGAATTGTTCACAAAGAGCAAGAAACCTATCGCGTTGCCATCATTTTCAATGCGAGTCTTGGTTAACAACTCTTCGTAGCGAATATACATCTCGGTCTTTGCCGAATCGGTAGGAGCAGCCTGGTAATCTTCATAGATTACCTTGACTTGTCCTTGAAAATCAGCCCATTTGTCGT
This sequence comes from Muribaculaceae bacterium, assembly GCA_051871715.1. Lineage (GTDB taxonomy): Bacteria > Bacteroidota > Bacteroidia > Bacteroidales > Muribaculaceae > CAG-873. Next base: position 2,309 of record JBJEDD010000169.1, read on the forward strand.
TTAGTGGCGTGCCTACTGCGTTACCCTCGGCATTAATGCTGATAGCACCTTCCTCAAGGAAGAATTGGCTGAAACGCTCACCACCGACGCTCATACGAGCAACAATCGGGGTGTCGATATTGCCATTGAACACGGCGGCGCTATTTTCGACGAGCACCGAGTCAATCTTGTCACCGTTGTCAAAGTTGGTGATAATAGCCCACGAGCCATTGGCTTCGTCGGCGAGATTTGCGGTCACCTTGTACTCGCCGGCATTTGTGATAGCCGAGCCGAGCAACAAGGTGGCTGCGAGAGTGAATAATTTGTTCATATTTATGCAAATTTAGAGAAGTCGACGTTGCGCATATCACCGGTTTCATTGAAGGCGATATGGAAGGCAAATGCCGCTTGCAGTGAGTGCGGGGTCTGACCGCCCTTACCCAACTTGAGGTAATCGCGCAACAAGGGGCGATAGTCGGGGTGAGCACAGTTGTCAATAATGGCATGAGCGCGTTCAACGGGGTCGAGGTGGCGCAAGTCGGCGATGCCTTGGTCGGTAACGACGATATCCACAGAGTGCTCCGAGTGGTCGGCATGAGCCACCATGGGCACGATGTTGCTAATGAGCCCACCCTTGGTGACTGAGGGGCATGAGAAGATGGAAATGTAGGCGTTGCGGGTGAAGTCGCCCGAGCCGCCGATACCATTCATCATCTTGGTGCCGAGAACGTGTGTGGAGTTGACGCCACCAAAGATATCTGCCTCCAAGGCGGTGTTCATGGCGATGACGCCTATACGACGAATAACCTCGGGGTTGTTGGAGATTTCGGCGGGACGCATCAAAATCTTGTCATGGAAGAAGTCGATGTTTGCAAAGAGTTCTTCCTCAACCTTGTCGGAGAATGTCATCGAGCAAGTCGATGCAAAGGTACATTTGCCCTTCTTCATCAATTCAAGAACTGCGTCTTGGATTACCTCGGTGTACATGCGGAATGTGGGAAGGACCTTGCTCTCGCCCAAGTCATAGAGGACAGCATTGGCAACATTGCCTACACCCGATTGCAACGGCAGAAACTCCTTGGGGATGCCACCCTTCTGGTATTCGCTCACCAGGAAGCGCACTACGTTGGAACCAATCTGCTTGGAAACCTCATCGGGCTCGGTGAATGACTTTACGCCGTCAAATGAGTCGGTCTTGACGATGCCTATGACTTTGTTGGGGTCAATCTTGAGGATGGGCGAGCCGATGCGGTCGCTGGCGCTATAGATGCCAATTTCGCGACGATAGGGCGGGTCGAGAGGCATGTATATGTCGTGCATACCCAGCAACGAGTGGGGCAACTTGGCATTCAACTCGATGAAAATCTTGTCGGCAAGGGCAGCATAAGTGGGAACGTTGCCCACACCACAACCTACGATTACTTCACCGGATGGGGTGATGTCGGCAGCCTCGATGATGGCATAGTTGACTTTGCCGAAGAACCCATAACGAGTCTCTTGAGCCATCTCTGAGAGGTGACGGTCGCTATAGTGTACATCGTGGCAGTTGATGCGCTTGCGCAAGTCGGGCACATTCTGATATGGTGCACGGATGTTGATAGCATTGGCGCGTGAGAGGCAGCCATCAACGTGGTCCGATGTGGATGCGCCGGTGAGGATGTTGATTTTGAAGGGACGTCCCTCGGCGTGTTCTTTTTCTGCCTTTGCGGCAATAGCCTCAGTGATGGCTTTGGGAGCGCCGGGAGCGGTAAAGCCTGATAAGCCTAAGGTGTCGCCGTTTTTGATATATTCGGCGGCTTCTTGCGGGGTGATAAAATTAAAACTCATGGTAATTGTTAGGTGTTAATTTATCTGTGATGTTAATAGATTTCGTGGGGTTGTTTGAATTTGGGCTGAAGGATTTCGCCCATGATGATTTGATTGCGCAGAGCGCGTTGTCGTGGTGACAATACTTGTCGTGTAGTGGGGGCGGGAGTCGTTGCGGTTGGCTCGGTCACCGACTTCTTGCGTTGGCGAGGCTTCTTCTTGGTGACGCTAATGCCCTCATTGGCAGGGGTAAACGTGTAGACGGGCTCGGGAACTTCAAGGCGCTGAAGTTCAGGGATCTGAAACATCTCATCCTCTTTTTGGCGCTTCTTGGCTTCCTTGGCTGCGCTGCTTACCAAACCGACCACAATAATAATTATTGCTAAAAAAAATTCAAATGATATCTCCACGTTGAATGATTTTTGTAAATTTGCACAAATTTAGATATTTTTGATTACCGACGCAAATATTTTTGACGAAATAATGATACAAGAGAGCATAAATTGCCCGAAATTATACATAGAGACCTATGGATGCCAGATGAATGTCGCCGACTCGGAGGTCGTGGCATCGATTATGGGTATGGCAGGGTGTGAAATCACCGAGACCATCGATGATGCCGACGTGGTGTTGTTGAACACCTGCTCGATACGCGACAATGCCGAGCAAAAAATCTTTTCGCGACTGCAATTTCTGCAGTCTCTGCGCCGCCGTCGCGGCAAATTGATTGTGGGTGTAATAGGTTGTATGGCAGAGCGAGTGCGCGACACCTTGCAACAGGAGCACGGCGTGGATATAGTGGTAGGTCCCGATGCTTACCTTGACTTGCCGGCTCTATTTGAGGCGGCACAAGCCGGGCACAAGGCGATCAATGTAGAACTCAGCACCACTGAGACTTACCGCGATGTGATACCTCGCCGATTGGGCGCCAATCGTGTGAGCGGCTTTGTGAGCATCATGCGTGGCTGCGACAACTTCTGCTCGTATTGCATCGTGCCTTATACTCGTGGTCGCGAGCGCTCGCGTGCCGTTGACAGCATCCTCGCCGAGATAGGTGATTTGAAGTCGCGTGGCTTTAAGGAGGTCACTCTCTTGGGTCAGAATGTTAATTCATATCGCTATGAGGCGCCCGACGGCTCGGTAGTGACCTTTGCCGACTTGTTGCGTATCGTGTCGGATGCCGCGCCTGATATGCGCATACGTTTCACAACATCACATCCCAAGGACTTGAGCGACGAGGTAATCGCCGTAATAGCCGAGCGACCAAATCTGTGCCGCCATATACACTTGCCTGTGCAGAGCGGTAGCAACAAGATACTCAAATTGATGAACCGCAAGTACACTCGCGAGTGGTATCTCGGCCGCGTGGCTGCAATACGTCGCGCTATGCCCGACTGCACCATCACCACCGATATGTTCTCGGGCTTCCACGACGAAACCGAGGTGGACTTTGAGGAAACTTTGTCGTTGATGCGCGAGGTGGGCTTCGATAGTGCCTTTATGTTCAAGTATAGCGAGCGTCCCGGCACACTTGCTTCGCGTCAGATGCCCGATAATGTACCTGAGGAGGTGAAGATTGAGCGCCTCAATCGCATGATTGTTTTGCAGAACGAGTTGTCGGCTGAGTCCAATCGTCGCGATGTTGGCAAGACCTTTGAGGTGCTTGTCGAGGGCATTGCCAAGCGTGGTACCGACCACTTGGTAGGGCGCACTTCGGGCAACAAAACTTGTGTACTGCCCCGTGGCGAGCACCACGTGGGCGAGTTTGTGCGTGTCAAGGTCGTCGACTCTACATCAGCGACGCTGATATGCGAAATTGCTAAATAGAATAAACCAATCAACAGAATTTTATGTCAAACAAATTGTTCAGTTCCCGAATGGGAGTGATAGCGGCTACACTTGGCTCGGCAGTCGGCTTGGGCAATGTGTGGCGTTTCCCCGCCGAGGCACAAGCCAATGGCGGTGCCGCCTTCTTGCTGTTGTACATTGCTTGTGTCATTATATTAGGTGTGCCCATGATGCTTGTCGAGATGTCCTTGGGGCGCCACGGACGTAGCGACGTAGTGGGTGTATTTAAGAAGATGGAGCCGGGCAAGCCCTGGTGGGGCGTCGGTGCCTTGGCAATCCTCGCTTCCTTGTTCATCACCGGCTTCTATATGGTGGTGGAAGGCTGGACAGCCGAGTATCTGTGGAACTCGATTACCGGAGCGCTCTATGAGGGTACCGGTGAGTCGGTAGCACAGACCGATGCCGTGTTGCAGGCGCGCATGGGCGAGTATATCAATTCGGACTTTTCACCTCTGATTTTTACGTTGGTCGTATTCATTGTAAATATCGGAATATTGATTGGCGGTGTGCAGAAAGGAATCGAGCGCGTTTCCAATATATTGATGCCGATGTTCTTTGTGGTACTTGCTATCCTGTGTTGTATGACGCTGTCGCTTGATGGCGCCGGCGAGGGCTTACGGTGGTTCTTATCGCCTGATTTCTCGCTGATTACCTGGGATACGGTGGTCAATGCCTTGGGACAGACATTCTTCTCGCTGAGTATCGGTATGGGTTGTATCGTAACTTACGCCTCGTATTACCCGGATAACACTAAACTTACAGGTACGGCTGTGATTGTGGCAATGATGAGCCTCTTGGTGGCATTGATGGCAGGTTGTGTAATCTTCCCGTCAGTCACTCACTTTGGTCTCGCCGACCATGGTCTCGCCGGTCCTACATTGTTGTTCAGAACCCTTCCAAATGTATTCTCGATGATGCCGGGCACCACATTCTGGTCTATCCTCTTCTTCACTCTACTATTTGTCGCGGCTCTTACATCGACAGTGTCAATGGTCGAGGTGACCGTTGCATTCATGCAAGAGCGCATGAAGTTGAGCCGTGCCAAGGCGGTAGTGCTCACCGTAGTCCCAATGATTGTATTGGGTATATTCAGTTCGCTGTCATTCGGCTCGTTGAGCGATTTTACCATTGCCGGCAAGACATTCTTTGAGGTGTTGGACTTTATCGCCACCAACTTGCTTCTGCCATTGGGTGGCATCATACTATGCATATATGTGGGCTGGTTTGCGCCCAAGACTATGTTGCGCGAGCAGTTGACCAATCACGGCACTACACGCTTGTTATTGCTCAATGCCATTATTTTCATCATTCGCTATGTGGCACCGGTGCTCATAGGTGTGATAATGGTATTTACGTTTATTTAACATATGGCTGATAAGCGTATGCGTATGACCGGACCCCAGTTGTTGGGCGTTGCCCTCGGGGTAGCGGTCATAATGTTTGTCGGTATTCTATTGGCACGCCCGGGTGGCTCGGGCGAGGTTGTTGTTGTCGCTGATACCGTCTTTGTGGAGCAGCAGAGCGATACCGTTGCCAACGATACCATACCTCGTCGGCATCGGCACAAGAAAACTGTGAAGCCTACTTCACAGCGTATTCAGCCGCATAGTCGCAATTACCTCGATGAACGGGTCGACCGGGTGGTCAATCGGGAGCACCGACACCGCCCTCGGTCTGTGCAAGATACTCTTGTGCAGTGAGTTTCAACTCATTGTACCACTCGGCACCGAAGCAGCGTGTGAGTGGTCCTTCGAGAAACTCGTAGGCGCGTATGCCCTTGGCGCGTCCCAACACCTCGGCGCACTTGCATATCTTCCAGCGATGAAAGTTGACTGCCGTGAATGACGGATAGCGGGCGATGCGCACCGGGTATAGGTGGCACGACAGTGGCTTCATAAAGCCGATACGTCCCTGGCGCCAAGCCTTCTCAATGGCACATTGGCACATGCCGCCCTCGCCGTAGCACGAAAAGACACAGTTGCGCCCGTCGATGATTGAGGTGACCAAGTCACCCTCCTCATCGATATACGCCACTCCATTGCGCTCTATTTCCTCGCGGGCGGCAGGCAGCAGGTCGTCAATGATTTCGGGCAATATTTGCTCGATGGTTGCGCGCTCCTCCTCGGTGATGGGCGCGCCGGCATCGCCTTCGATGCAACATTCGCCAAGGCATTTGTCCAGGTCGCAGCAAAAATAGCGCTCGATGAGGTCGAGGCTCACCAACGTATCTTGTATTTGTAGCATATATTCTTCAGTTTCAATAGTTTTCACGGTTGAGAGGTAATGAGGGTTACACCGATAAGGCGGTCGGTGCGGTCGAGCGGACCACGAGTATACACCTTGATTAAATAATCGTTTTGGGTTTGGTATTTGTTACCCTCGATGATTGAGGTAGTGCCCGCGTTAGCGCCTGTAGGCACCGCGAGATACTGATAGTTGTAAGCGCCTTGCTTGAGTAGGAGCACCTTCTCATAGCAGCCGGTGATTTTGTTGTAAGCCATAATTGACTCGGCATCAAACCTTCGTGAAGTGAAATTCCCGTCGAGAAAAATTTGTGTGCCTACGAGTTCCGGCATCTCTAAGGCGAAGTGCACCACTACATAGTCGGCATTGAGGTCGGAGTCGTCCGAGCCATATTGGCGTATGTAGAAACGCCCATGCTGAGTTTGGTCGTATGAGTATGAATCATCAACACGCGGAATGTCGTTGTACAATTTGAAGTGGTAATAAGGGTAAGCATAGGCTATTTCCTCAACGCCCATACCGGGGTAGTTGATGTCAGCGACTTCCATGCGGCGGTATTCGTTGCCTGCCTCAAAGATGAGGGGCTGTTGATGCTCATAAATGGAGCGAGTTCCCGACATGCGCA
>JBJEDD010000170.1:0-8787 GCA_051871715.1 Muribaculaceae bacterium
GCTTTTTGGCGGATTTTGTTTTTTAATCTTGATTTTCTTAGGTAGATATTGGATTGATTTCGCTCTAATAATATGCTGATTAATTTGCCTGAAAAGCCGGCATAGTGATAGCATAATTGGCGATACTCATCTTCATTAAGGTCAGGAACTTCGTTGCGTAATTTGTCCATTACGTTATCACAGTATTTGTTTACTAACGTTTCTAATTCTTGTATTGCGCTTTTATCAGTAAAATGATTAATAATATGTTTTATTTCATTGTATGCGATTTTTTGACCTTTAGGGTTGTCAGACTGTGTAAAGATAATGTCGCTAATGCTATTCAAGAACTTGAATTGATCTTTAAAAGAAGATTGGAGCAATTCTGCCATTACTGAATTACCATTTTGGACCTTTTGTTGTAACTCCATGATGATATCTGAATACTCAGATAATTTGAATTCATTACACTTAATGCGATAGCGGAGGTAAATAAAGATTGCAGTACATAGCAGTGCAGCCAAGATACCAATCAGGATACTTGCCTCCAATTGGCTTTTTTGTTTATATCGATTGAACTCCAATTCTTTCTCTAAGAATTCTTTTTGAGCTGTAATAATAGGTTGTTCCAAGCGTTGATGTACGGCACTATTCTCAATAATTTTTGCTTTGCATAATTCGTTATATGCAACTTTGTATTCCTGTCGTAATTCTGCGATTCTTGCTGTGCAAATCATTATCATAACCGAGTCGCTATTTGTATATGATTTTGTCTCAGCGATTGTTAAATATTCCTTTGATTTTTCCAGATCACCCATAAATGCAGCTATATACGAAAGCGAACTAAAGAATTGTGATGTTTTATTTTCAATTGAGAAGTTCCTCATGTAGTCGGGTAGCATATTGATCGCCTTATCAATTTGTCCTGAAGTAGTATAGTAGTGAATCAAATCACTGATACAAGTTGAGATAAGAGTAGAATCTTTTCTTTCAATCGCTTCTTGTAATGCTTCATTGTAAAGACGATCAATCTGTTGGTGCCGTCGTGGAATATTAATGCAAGCTGTAGCCTCGTGGTATTTAGCGTAGTTGCGGTGAATGGGCTTATTTGCTTTGTCATAGTAGGAATAGGCTTTTTGATAAGCTGCCACTGCGTTTTCATTGGCATAATATTCTTCGTAAACGAGCCCTAACTGTGTGTATAATAGCCCTTTCAAAAGATTGTCGTCGATCTCGGGGAGTAATTGTTCGGCTTTGGTGAACACCATGCCGGCTTCAGCAAAATTGCGAGCATTATACAATACACGCCCCAAGTAGTAGAGTGATAGGTATTTGTCCTTGGTTGTTCCGTGGTTGTCGTAGTATCGCACGGCAATGCGTATCAAGGAGTCATTGGCGACATCAATATAGTTTTTATCCAATGCTTGAGATAAAAGAAGGGCGTATCGGGCGTTCTGACCGGTACTGAGATCTGTGCTGCTGTCGATTGATGACAAAATCATAAGTGCCGAGTCGGGATATTCGTCCATCATTTGTTCGGCTCGGTTCAATTGCTCATTTACTGCCGAGTTCTCGCAGCTGATGGTGATTACAGCACTTATAAGGCAGATAATCAATAAAATGTGTTTCATAGCTTATAATTTAAAGGAAAAGTAAAAAAGCGAATTTTACGATGAAACCCCGGGGAAGTGAATCTCCGGGGTTTGCTATGGTGAGGTGTGAAGTAATCAGTTGTTGTACTTCTTGACGATGACGGTGGCATTGTGACCGCCGAAGCCGAAGGCGTTGGACAGAGCAGCGCGGATGGGGCGATGCTGTGCCTTGTTGAATGTGAAGTTGAGGCTGTAGTCGATTTCGGGGTCGTTGTCGCCTTCTTCGTGGTTGATTGTGGGAGGCACGGTGTCGTTGGCAACGGCGAGGACGCTGAACATAGCCTCGAGCGCGCCGGTTGCACCGAGGAGGTGACCGGTCATGGACTTGGTCGAGGAGATGTTGAGCTTGTGGGCTGCATCGCCGAATACGCTGACGATGGCTTTAACCTCTGAGACGTCGCCGACGGGAGTTGAAGTGCCGTGGGTGTTGATGTAGTCGATGTCTTCGGGGCGCATCTCGGCGTCGTCGAGGGCTGCTTGCATGGCTATGATAGCGCCGAGGCCCTCGGGGTGAGTGGCGGTGAGGTGGTGAGCGTCGGCGCTCATGCCACCGCCGGCAACTTCGGCATAAATCTTGGCGCCGCGCGCCTTGGCGTGCTCGAGTTCCTCAAGGACGAGGACAACACCGCCTTCGCCCATCACGAAGCCGTCGCGCGATGCGCTGAAGGGGCGCGATGCGGTGGTGGGGGAGTCGTTGCGGGTAGAGAGGGCGTGCATGGAGTTGAAGCCACCGACACCGGCGGGGAAGATGGCTGCTTCGGCGCCGCCGGTCACCATTGCGTCGGCTTTGCCGAGGCGGATGATGTTGAAGGCGTCGATGATGGCGTTATTGGAAGATGCGCATGCCGATACCACGCCGTAGTTGGGACCGTGGTAGCCGTAGTCCATGGAGATGTGACCCGAGGCGATGTCGGCAATCATCTTGGGAATGAAGAAGGGATTGTACTTGGGACCCTTTTCTTCGTTGCAGGCATAGTAGCCGGCTTCTTCCTCAAAAGTGTGGAGACCGCCGATGCCGGCAGCGACGATGACGCCGACGCGATTTTTGTTGAGCGTGTCAAGGTTCTCGAGACCGGCGTCGGCGACGGCCTGATGGGCAGCCACCAGCGCATATTGAGCGTAAAGGTCGAGCTGGCGCAGTCTGCGGCGATCAAAGTATTCCTCGCCGTTGAAGTTTTTTACTTCGCAAGCAAATTGGGTTTTGAACTTCGAAGCGTCGAAGTGAGTAATCGGGCCGGCACCACTCACGCCGTTGACAGCGTTGTTCCATGTGGTTTCAACATCGTTGCCAATGGGGGTTACTGCGCCCAAGCCGGTTACTACTACACGTTTTAATTCCATTGTATATACTGAGTTTGATTAAAAGAGGCGCGCCTCCTGCCCTGCAGGACGCGCGCCCTTTGGGGGTTGTCGCTATTGGGCGATATTATTTCTGGTGTGCGTCGATGTAGTTGATAGCGTCGCCAACAGTCTTGATGGTCTGGGCGTCTTCATCGGGAATTTCGAGGTCGAATTCCTTCTCAAATTCCATGATGAGTTCAACAGTGTCGAGAGAATCAGCACCGAGATCGGCGGTGAAAGATGCTTCGGGAGTTACTTGCTCTTCCGATACACCGAGCTTGTCGGTGATGATTGCTTGTACGCGATTTGCAGTTTCTGACATAATAATTCTATTTTTTGTTATTAATTCATTTTTGCGGTGCAAAGTTACAAATGATTTCCGAATTATGGAAATTTTTCAGTGATTTTTTGCGTATTTCCGTTGATAATCACTTCGTTAATGTTTTTTAACGCACCTTTTCACAGTTTATACCTTGGAGAATTGGTCGCGTGATGCGCCGCACAGGGGGCAGGTGAAGTTGGCGGGAAGCTCGCCTTCGACCTCCACTTCGTAGCCGCAGAGGTCGCAGCGATACTTGGTGAGATTGCTTGCGGCAGGCTTTTCCTCGGGCTTTTCTTCGCGGTAGGTGGGGGCGTTCTTGGGGGCTTTGCCCTTGATGACCTTGTGGTAGTAGGCATAGGTCATCGGGGTGCCCTCGCCGGCGGCGGTGTCGACCAGTCGACCCAGAACGAGGACGTGTGTCTCGCAGTCGACAAAGTCGAGTGCCTCGAGAATGAGGCGACCGGCAAAGGTGCCGCGTACCACGGGAGCGCCGCTGATGATGTCGTAGCCATAGTCGGCATACTTGTCGGTGTCGCGCGAGGAGTGGAAGCCAAAGGTGCCGATGACCGTGGGGTCGCTATCCTCGTTGAGGATGCTCAGCGAGTAGCGGCGATTGCGGCGGATGGCGTCAAGGGTGAAGTTGTTCTTGTTTAGTGAGATAGCGAGGATGGGGTTCTGCGAGGTGACCTGGTAGCAGGTGTTGATGACGCAGCCCACAGGGCGCTCGCCGTCCATCACACCTACGACATATAAGCCGTAGGTGAGATTATAGAGAACGGTGGGATCCATGGATTAATAGTTGCTGCTCTTGATTTCGAAGTAGCTCTGGGCGTGGAGGCATACGGGGCACACCTTGGGGGCGTTCTTGCCGATAACGATGTGACCGCAGTTGCGGCACTGCCAGATGGTGTCGCCTTCGCGCGAGAATACGATACCATCCTCGATGTTCTTGAGGAGCTGGAGGTAGCGCTGTTCGTGAGCCTTCTCGATAGCGGCTACACCACGCATGCGGGCAGCGATTTCGGTGAAGCCTTCTTCCTCGGCTTCGCGAGCCATGCGGTCGTACATGTCGGTCCACTCATAGTTCTCGCCTTCGGCGGCATGCTTGAGGTTGGTGGGAGTATCTTGGATTTCGCCGCCTTCGAGGTATTTGAACCACAACTTGGCGTGCTCGCGCTCGTTGTGGGCGGTTTCTTCAAAGAGGGCTGCGATTTGCTCGTAGCCGTCCTTGCGTGCCTTGGAAGCGAAATAAGTGTACTTGTTGCGGGCCATTGACTCGCCGGCAAATGCCTCTTGAAGATTTTTCTCTGTTTTGGTTCCTTTCAGTGGTTTCATTTTTTTGTGGTTTTTAGTGATTAATATATATAATAATGTGTCATTCTTTAATGCCATAGGCGAGGTCGCCGGCGTCGCCCAGTCCGGGGACGATGTAACTGTGGCTATTGATGTGCTCGTCGATGGCACCCACCCACAGGGTGGCTTCGGCGGGCATCACGCCCTGCAGATAGTCGATGGCGGCGCGGGAGGCGATGACCGAGGCAAGGTGCAGGTGTGCCGGGGTCCCCTTGGTGAGCAGGGCGCGGTAACTCAACTCCATTGAGGCGCCGGTGGCGAGCATCGGGTCGACCAGGATGAGCGTCTTGCCCTCGAGCCGCGGCGAGGCGAGGTATTCGATAAACACATCGAAACTCTCTTTCTCCTTGTACTTACGATAAGCCGACACGAAGGCGTTCTCGGCGGTGTCGAAGACACTGAGAAATCCGGCATGGAAGGGTACGCCGGCGCGGAATATGGTGCCCAGGACGATGGACTCGGCAGGGGTGTCGCACTCTGCGGTGCCCAGCGGCGTGGTCACTTCCACCTTCTTATATTCGATATGCTTGCTGATTTCGTAGCCCATCATCGCGCCGGTGCGCTCGAGGTTGTGGCGAAAACGCAACATATCGCTGTGGATATTCACATCGCGCATCTCTATCAGATAGCGGCTTATCAGCGATGGTGTCTCGGCAAAATTATATACTTTCATTTTGTCTTTTAGGGTTATTTGGGTATAAAGTTCCACAAAAGTAGTATTTTTTGCGCAAACATACCAAAAAAATATTATTTTGTCTTAACTTTGCAGTGAAATTTCGATTTTAAACTATTTAATAATGTCAACAAATACAGTAGACAACACACGCAAGGTGACGACCATGCGCCTTGCCGAGATGAAACAGCGAGGCGAGAAGATAGCCATGCTCACAGCTTATGATTACTCGTTAGCAACCTTAGTAGACCAAGCCGGCATCGATGTGATATTGGTGGGCGACTCGGCATCGAATGTGATGATAGGCAACCCCACCACGCTGCCCATCACCCTCGACCAGATGATATATCACGCGCGCTGCGTCACCAATGCAGTGCGTCGCGCACTGGTGGTGTGCGATATGCCCTTCGGCTCTTATCAGGGCAACAGCAAGGAGGCGCTGTCGTCGGCGATACGCATCATGAAGGAGAGCGGCGCCGAGGCAGTGAAAATCGAGGGCGGCTGCGAGGTTGTCGAGTCGATCGAGCGCATCCTCTCTGCCGGTATCCCGGTGATGGGTCACCTGGGGCTTACTCCGCAGTCTATCAATAAATTTGGCACATATGCCGTGCGCGCTCGCGGCGAGGCTGAGGCACAGAAATTGCTCGCCGATGCACATCGCCTCGAGGAAGCCGGATGCTTCGCACTGGTGCTCGAGAAAATTCCCGCAGCCCTCGCCACGCAGGTGGCTGCCGAGGTGTCAATCCCCGTCATAGGCATCGGCGCCGGCTCGGGCGTCGACGGGCAGGTGCTCGTCCTCCAGGATATGCTGGGCATCAACCAAGGCTTCTCGCCCAAGTTCCTCCGCCGTTATGCCGACCTCGCCACCACCATCCGCGGCGCCATCGGCTCCTATATCGACGATGTCAAGAATGTCGACTTCCCCTCGCCCGAGGAACAGTATTAATGACTCTATGAGTGCCTGTATCAGACATTTAGCAATATTCCTAGTGCTGTTGTCCGTGGGTGTGAGTGCCCGGGGACAGATTTTGTCGTCCGAGTCTCAGCGCTTCGACCCCGACAGCATCCGTCAAGACTTCAGCAATCAACCCTACTTCGGACTCTACAAGGATAATTACTTTATCTTCGGTCCGCCCATCGGGCAGCGCCCCACACGCGCCAACACCAATGTGAAATTCCAGATATCGGTAGCCTCGCGCCTCACCAATGCCACGCTGCCGGGTGGCACCTACCTCTATCTCTTTTATAGTCAAAAGTGCTTCTGGAACGTCCTCGAGGAGTCGCTGCCTATGACCGACCTCAACTTCAACCCGGGTATCGGTCTCACCAAGCCGCTGTTTGTCAAAAATCGCTATATCGGCAAGGTGAGCCTCATCCTCGAGCACGAGAGCAACGGTCGCGACAGCATCTGGTCGCGCTCGTGGAACAAATTGTCTGTCGCCGGCAACATCATTATCGACCCTAACCTCATGGTATCTGCCAAGGTGTGGCTCCCTATCGTCGACGGCGAGAACAACAAGGATATCCTCAAGTACTGCGGCATCTTCCAGGCAAGCATCCAAGCTACAACCAACAACCGCAAATTCACCGGCGCCGTGACCTTTGTCAAGCGCAAGGACTGGAAATTCAACTACAATACCATCGTGGAGCTGGCTTACCGATGGACTACCAAATCCAACACTTATCTCTTTTTACAATATTACAACGGATACGGCGAGGGGCTCCTCGACTACAAGGTTTTTAAGAGCCAACTGCGTATAGGCATCGTCTTCCGCCCTCAACTATTCAGCGATTTTTAACATGAAACACTTCAAAATCCTCCTTACCGCTCTCTTTGTGGCTGTGGCGCTAACCGCTTGCAGCGATGACGAACCCGAAAATGTAAATATCTCGGGCACATGGTATTATGGCTATGTTTCCGCTACCGATACCTACGATTACACCATCCTCGACCTCGGCACCGACGGCAACTTCACCTCCAATCGCTGTATGCGCACCCCCACTGATGCCTCCGAGCGCCACGTCAACACACTCGGCACTTGGACCGTCTCCGGCAAGGATGTCATCCTCATATACCCGGGTGCCGGCACCGATGTCTACACCCTCGTCGACTATGTAGCCAACACCAGCGCTACACTCACCCTCCGTGGCGAGCAAGTAGTGTGGTACCGCTCCTTGACCGCCCTGCCGCGTCAATAATCCGCAATCATGACCCGTAGCCGACTCATTGGCTGTGTCCTGGCGGCGATGGCAGCGATATCTGCCTTCGCCACTGAGCACACGCTCGAAAATCCCGGCACCGGGCGCAACCCTTACTACCGCGGCTACTCATTCCGCATCGACGAGGAGGGCGATACCGTCACCGTAATCCATCTCAACGAGATCACCTGCTTCACCCCCTGGCATTTCCGCAATACCAAGGAGGAGCAATTCTATTGGCGTACCGTCCGCAACGTGCGCCTCACCCTCCCATATGCCAAACTAATCGCTGAGACCCTCATCGAGACCTACGAGTATATCGAGACTTTCCCCACCACCGAGGAGCGCGAGCGATACCTCAAGGATATGGAGGGTGCTATCTTCGAGCAATATAAGCCTGTGCTCAAAAAATTCTCGCGCACTCAAGCCAAGGTACTCGTCAAACTCATCCAGCGCGAGACCAACCAAACATCCTACGAAATTATTCGAGCCTTCCTCGGCTCCTTCCGCGCCACATTCTGGCAAGGCTTCGGACGCCTTATGGGCGTCAACCTTAAGACGCAATTCGACCCGGAGCACGACCGTGAGGACGCAATCCTTGAGCGAGTCGCCACCCGCATCGAGCAAGGCACCCTCTAATACACATTATTATATATATAGGGGGGAGTTTATAGTTTATTGTTTATAGTTTATAGTTTATGGTTTATAGTTTATTGTTTATAGTTGAGGGTTTATGGTTTATAGTTTATAGGTTGTGGTTTATATAGTATTGATTATCAACAACTTGTAGGGACGCGATACATCGCGTCCGCGCATGCACCTGACCATGCAAGCCCTCCCTGGGCAACAAGCACAGCGATGTTGTAGGGCGAGAAGACCCTGGAAGGGTCTCATCATCACTAACCCCGGGGTGGGCGAGAAGACCCTGGAAGGGTCTCATCATCACTAACCCCAGGGTGGGCGAGAAGACCCTGGAAGGGTCTCATCATCACTAACCCCAGGGTGGGCAAAGCCCTCCCTGGGGTACATGCCCCCACGCCAAGTCCAACCCTGGAAGGGTTGCAAATGCAGTCTCCTCATTTCTCTTTCCTAATTTTTTAAGAAAAATATGTTGTAAAGCATATTTTTTATTAAAATTATTTGCACAGTTAAAATATTCGTCGTACCTTTGCACTCGCTTTCGGGCAGGAACCACAAGAGAGTGGTCAAAGTTTAAAAGTTTGTTAAAAATTCGCCAAAAATTTGGTGGGTATTGCAAAAGGTTGTAA
>JBJEDD010000171.1:0-2273 GCA_051871715.1 Muribaculaceae bacterium
GGAGGTGTGCAACTCAAGACTCAAGGCTCCATTCAGATCAACATGGGCGTCAAGAGCAATTTCACCGACAACCCATCGCTATCGCTCAACTCGCGCCGCAAGACCTACTTCGACTTCGACCAGCGTATCCAAGCCACTATCAATGCCAGCGTCGGCGACCGCATGCACTTCAACATGACCTACAACACCGATGCCACCTTCGACTTCGACTCCAAGAACCTCAAACTTGCCTACGAAGGTCAGGAAGACGACATCGTGCAGAGCATCGAGGCAGGTAACGTATCGATGACCACCGGCTCATCACTCATCCGCGGCGCCGCCGCCCTCTTCGGCATCAAGACCAAGCTCCAATTCGGCAAACTCACCGTCACCGGCTTGATTTCTCAGCAAAATTCCGAGACCAAGACCGTCAACTCCAGCGGCGGTGCACAAACCACCAAATTCACCATCAACGCCGACCAATACGACCAAAACCGCCACTTCTTCCTCTCACAATATTTCCGAGACCACTACGACGAGTTTGCATCTCGCCTACCCTACGTATCCTCGGGCATCAGCATCACTCGCATCGAGGTGTGGGTCACCAACAAGAGTGGCAAGTACGACCAATCACGCAACCTCGTCGCCTTCCAGGACCTTGGCGAGGCTGAGCGCCTCAGCAACAACTACTGGCAAGGCGACCCATCAGTGCCCATCCCGACCAACAGCTCAAATAACCTGCTGTCAACAATCAAAAACGAGTACCCCGGCGCGCGCAACATGAACACTGTCTCGTCGGCGCTCGAGCCTCTGATGGCCTACGACTTCACTGGTGGCAGCGACTACGAGAAAGTCGAGAGCGCTCGCCTACTCTCCTCAAGCGAGTACTCGCTCAACTCCACCCTCGGCTACATCTCGCTCCGCAGCGCCCTCAACGCCGACGAGGTCCTCGCCGTTGCCTTTGAATACACCTACCGCGGACAAGTTTACCAAGTGGGCGAGTTCTCCTCCGACATCACCGGCACCGACCAGTCGCTCTACGTCAAGATGCTCAAGAGTACCACCGTCTCCACCTCCGAGCCCATGTGGAAGCTCATGATGAAAAACGTCTACAGCCTCGGCGGTTACCAGATTCAGAAGAGCAAATTCAAACTCAATATTAAGTACCTCAGCGACACCACCGGCACTGAGATTAATTACCTCCCCATCCCCGGGCTCAACACCCAGTCGATCCTCCAGGTGATGAACCTCGACCGCCTCGACTCCAACCAAGAGTCCAATCCCGACGGCTTCTTCGACTTCCTCGAGGGCTACACCATTATCGCCTCGCAGGGCAAAGTCATCTTCCCCGTCGCCGAGCCTTTCGGCTCCCACCTCCGCTCGAAAATCAACAATGATGCCATAGCCGACCAATACTGCTACCAAGAACTCTACGACTCAACCCTCACTGTCGCTCGCCAGTTTGCCGACAAGAACAAGTATGTCCTCACCGGCGAATATCAAGCCTCCTCTGGCTCGCAGATCCGCCTCAACGCCATGAACGTGCCTCGAGGCTCTGTTATTGTCACCGCAGGTGGCGTCACCCTCACCGAGAACTCCGACTATACGGTCGACTACGCCATGGGTATTGTCACCATCACCAATCAATCTATCATCGACTCGGGGCAAAATATCAGCGTGCAACTCGAGAACCAATCTCTATTCTCGATGCAACGCAAGACTCTGTTGGGACTTGACTTGCAATACCAATTCTCGCGCGACCTCAATTTCGGCGCAACCCTGATGCACTTCTCCGAGAAAGCCCTCACCGAGAAGGTTAGCATCGGCGACGAAACCATCAACAACACCATATTCGGCTTCAACCTCAGTTACAACACCAAGTTTATGTGGCTCACCAACTTGCTCAACAAGATACCCACGGTGACCGCCACTCAGCCCTCACAATTCAGCCTCACCGCCGAGTATGCCCAATTGGTACCCCACAGCCAGAAGTCAGGCTCCAACAAGGGCTCTTCTTACGTCGACGACTTCGAGTCGACACAGACCGGCATCGACCTCCGCTCGCCCTACTCGTGGTTCCTCGCTTCTACGCCCTACGACCCCTCTGCCGACGCTCTCTTCCCCGAGGCTCAACTCAGCAACAACATCGACTACGGCAAGAACCGCGCCCTTCTCAACTGGTACTTCATCGACCGCATGTTCACCTCGCGCAATTCTTCTCTTGCGCCCGGTTATATCAAGAGCGACCTCGACCAACTCTCCAACCCTTACGTCCGTGAGGTTTCCTCATGGGA
>JBJEDD010000172.1:0-4947 GCA_051871715.1 Muribaculaceae bacterium
AGGGCATGCCGTCGGGCAGGGGAATGCCGTTTGTGCCGTATGTATAGTTGAGAAAGCCAAATTTGATACCATTAATATCCTTAATATAAGGTAGAATGGAGTCGCGAGCTGCAGAGTTAGTATAAGTGCCTATGTGGTCGAGATGACGCTCATCGAGGTTGGCAATCGTGGCTCGCAATCCGCGGTCGTTGCGGTCGAGGGTGTGATTATTAGCGGTGAGGAACATATCAAATCCGGCATCAGCCAAGGCTTCGACATATTGCACCGGTGCATTGAAGCAAGGATATCCTGAATACGGAGGCTTGGAGATAGACGTCTCGAGGTTCACGACTGCATAGTCGGCATTGCTTACCCACGGAGCGATAGCGGTGAAATACTCGCTGAAATCGTAAGTGCCATCGTCTTGCTTGGCAACGTCAATCTGTATTTGATGCATCATAGCATCGCCGGCAAATACAAGCTCAGCCTCGTTGAGCCCGAAGAGCAACGAAAGTAACGAGGTGAAGAGAGGAATTAACATGCCTTAATGTCGCAAATAGGCTTGCAAGGTGTTGTACATCAGCATAGCGATGGTCATGGGACCTACGCCACCCGGCACCGGAGTGATATACTCACATATGGGGGCAACTGCCTCATAGTCAACGTCTCCGCTGAGGCGGAAGCCCGATTTGCGCGATGCGTCGGGCACTCGAGTGGTCCCCACATCAATGACTGTAGCACCGGGCTTGACCATATCTGCAGTTACAAATGCCGGCTTGCCGAGGGCAGCCACAAGAATATCGGCACTGCGTGTAATCTCGGCGAGATTGGCAGTGGCGCTGTGGCACACGGTGACTGTGGCATCAACGCCCTTTTGCATCATAAGCATGGCGAGGGGCTTACCGACGATATTGCTTCGCCCGATAATGACGCAGTGCTTGCCTCGTGTGGGTACCTCATAGCGCTTGAGCAACTCCACAATCCCGGCAGGTGTAGCCGACTTGAAGCAAGGCAAGCCCAGGCTCATCATACCGACATTTGCCGGATTGAAGCCATCGACATCCTTCTCGGGAGCCACCGCGCGGGTCACCTTCTGCTCATCAATATGGCGAGGCAAGGGCAGTTGAATGATGAAGCCATCGACCTCGTCATCGTGGTTGAGTGAGTCGATAAGCTCCAGGATTTCAGCCTCGGTCACCGTATCTTCGCGGCGGATAACCGTTGAGCGAAAGCCACAAGCCTCGCAAGCCTTTACCTTATTGGCAACATAGGTCTCGCTACCACCGTCGTGACCAACGAGCACTGCCACCAAGTGGGGCGCACGTCGTCCTGTTGCAACTTGCTTCGCAACTTCTTGAGCGATTTCGGCTTTGATTGCGGCTGCCGTTGCCTTTCCGTCAATAATATTCATATCAATTCATGCCTTTGGGTGCTTTCATTCCGCGCATCATCGCCATCGGATTTTTCATCGAGCCGACTTTGCGCATCATCTGGCGCATCTGATCAAACTGCTTGAGCAATCGGTTAACTTCTTGAATGTTAGTGCCCGAGCCCATAGCGATACGCTTAACACGAGTACCCTTAACCACCTCGGGATGAGTGCGCTCATATTTGGTCATCGAGTTGATGATTGCCTCAATGCTCTTGAATGCGTTGTTGTCGATATCTACATCCTTGATAGCCTTGCCCAAGCCGGGAATCATCGAGGCGAGGTCCTTGATGTTACCCATACGCTTGATTTGCTGTATCTGGTTGAAGAAATCTTCAAAGGTGTATTGATTTTTGCGAAGTTTCTTGGCAAGTTCTTCGGCTTCTTTCTCGTCAAACTCTTTCTGAGCACGTTCGACGAGAGATACGATATCACCCATGCCGAGGATGCGGTCAGCCATACGATTGGGGTAGAAGACATCGATGCCGTCAAGGGTCTCGCCGGTACCCACAAACTTGATAGGTTTGTGAACCACGGTGCGAATGGTGAGGGCGGCACCGCCACGTGTATCGCCATCCAACTTGGTGAGGACGACGCCATCGAAGTCCAAGCGCTCGTTGAACGTAAATGCTGTATTGACAGCATCTTGACCGGTCATTGCGTCTACCACAAATAGTGTCTCAGTGGGCTTGACAGCCTTCTTGATAGCCTCGATTTCGTCCATCATCTGCTCGTCAACAGCGAGGCGACCTGCGGTATCAATAATAATGAGGTCGTGATGGTTGGCACGCGCGTAATCAATTGCCTGCTTGGCAATTGCCACCGGCTCCTTGGAGCCTTCCACGGTAAATACCGGCACCTCGATTGACTCGCCCAGCACTTTCAACTGGTCGATAGCAGCAGGACGATAAACGTCGCAAGCCACCAACAACGGGCGCATATTTTTCTCCTTCTTGAGCATCTTGGCAAGTTTGCCCGAGAATGTGGTTTTACCCGAGCCTTGCAAGCCCGACATTAGGATGATCGACGGCTTGTCCTTAAGGTTCAGTTGAGTGGCATCTCCGCCCATCAGCGCGGTGAGCTCGTCGTGTACAATCTTCACCATCAACTCCTTGGGCTTGATTGATGTCAGCACGTTCTGACCGATTGCCTTGGCTTTAACGGTGTCTGTAAAAGTCTTGGCTACCTTGTAGTTGACGTCGGCATCGATGAGGGCACGACGCACATCCTTCATGGTCTCGGCGACGTTAATCTCGGTGATTTTGCCCTGACCTTTTAATATTTTAAAACTTCGTTCAAGTCTTTCGCTAAGTTTATCAAACATAATGGGGATATTGGTGGTGAATAGAATTCTATATTAAAGGAGACGATTGGTGGCGGTATCGGGGAAGATAACAGCCGGCTTGAATGTCTTTGCCTCCTCGTAAGGCATTGTGGCATAAGCCATAATAATAACAATGTCGCCGGGCTGTACCAATCGGGCTGCCGCACCGTTGAGGCACACCACTCCGCTACCACGCTCTCCGGCGATGGTGTAGGTGTCAAGTCGCGCACCGTTATTATTATTAACAATGTATACTCGCTCGCCTACAAGAATGTTGGCGGCATCGAGGAGGTCTTGGTCGATGGTAATACTACCTATGTAGTCCAAGCGAGCCTCGGTGACTGTCACGCGATGAATCTTAGACTTAATTACTTGTACATCCATAACTTAGAGTGTCGGATACTTGATATTATCGATGAGGCGCACATCGCCCATCCACACGGTTACACAGCCAACAGCACCGCTGATTGTTTCGGCAGGTTGCAAGGTCACGGGGTCCACGATTTCGTAATACTCCACTTCCATGCCATCGATGGCATTAAGCTCGGTCACCACCATATCTTGCAGTGCCTCTACATCGGTGATACCCTCATCTACCAACGACACATTCTCGGCAAGCACTTCGTGAATCTGTGGCGCTATGGCTCGTTGCTCGGCGCTGAGGCGCACGTTGCGCGAACTGAGTGCCAAGCCATCGGCTTCACGCTTGATAGGACAAGCGACAATCTCCAATTTTAAGCCTAACAACTCGACCATGCGGCGGATGACGGCTATCTGCTGGAAGTCTTTTTCGCCAAAATATGCCTTATCGGGGTTAACGAAGTCGAAGAGCTTGCTCACCACTTGGCACACACCATTGAAGTGCCCGGGACGCATAGCTCCTTCCATCACTTCGGCAACCGGACCCAGGTCAAACACGCGCGTATCAGGCTCAGGATATACCTCCTCTACTGTCGGTGCAAATGCCACATCTACACCGGCTTTCTCGATTAGAGCACAATCTGCCTCGAGTGTTCGCGGATAAGTTGCCAAGTCGTTGGCATTATTGAACTGTGTGGGGTTCACAAATATGCTGACGACAACAAAGTCACATTCTTTGCGGGCACGCTCTATGAGCGACAAATGCCCTGCATGCAAGGCTCCCATTGTGGGCACAAGTCCCACCACCTTACCGGCTTGTCGCGCTGCTGCAACTGCTGTGCGCAAGCCTTTTACAGTTGAAATGATTTCCATTTTTGTTTCCGTAAAAATCGACTGCAAAATTACTAATTTATCGGCACCTATGCAAGTATTACAAAATCTTTGGTTGTTAAATAAAAAAAGCCGATGGGGTCGGCTTTTTTTGTGGGGGGGGGTATGATGCGTTTGGTGATTATTTGCGGATGAGGGTGGTGCCGGCGGGTGTGGTGCGCAGGTAGATGCCGGGGTGGGTGGGGTCGGCGGGTCGCCCAAGGAGGTCGTGGTAGGTGGCGGTGGCTTGGCGGTCGTCGCTCAGGGGGCTGATTGATGAGATGCTGCCGGGCTCGGGGGTGATATTGAGGGTCGCCCACTGGGTGTTGATGTTGGTGTAGGCGTATTCGGCAGCGCTAAATGGCTGGTATACAGCCTTGATGTCGGCTCGCAGGGTGGCTGTGATGGCGGGCAGCTTGGATGTGTCGACTATGGGCTTGCCATCGCCATCGGCATCTATGTCGGTGAGGTAGTCGGGTATGTAGAGGTAGCTCGTGCCGTCTTCGTTGGCGATGTAGGCGGTGGAGTAGCCTTCGACTGACTGTAATTCGACTGTGTAGTCGTAATTGGCTGTGGTATTGAGGATTAATGGTACGCGGGCATAGACGCTGCGTGTGCCGGCATCGTAGATGAGGTTGCTGCCGGTTGATGTGGCTGCGATGGTGGTGTTGGTGATGTCGCCCCAAGTGGGTATGGCATCGATGGTAGATATTGCGATGGGGTTGCCACCGCGCTCGGCTATGATGGCGAGGTGGCTGTCGGGTGCCGGCACTACGCTGTATTTGCCATCGATGGTGCCCATGTCGATGCCACAGCTGTAGATGTGGTAGGTGGCATCGGCAAGTGCCGGGGTGTAGCTGATGGTGGCGGTGCACACCGGGTAGTCATAGTCACCGACTTGCAGCAGCTCGGTGGTGTAGTCGGCTTGTATATCGGTAGCGGCGGCTGTGGCGGATATGTTGTATGCGTCGATGCGATAGAGCTG
>JBJEDD010000172.1:5047-8749 GCA_051871715.1 Muribaculaceae bacterium
TATCGGTAGCGGCGGCTGTGGCGGATATGTTGTATGCGTCGATGCGATAGAGCTGTACGTCTTGGTCGAGATTGTTGTAATAGAATAATTTATTAGCCGCATTATGTGTTAATTGTCGCGAGGCATATGCTTTGGGAATATCTACAAACTTTATTATTACATTGTCGCCTTCAAAATTTATTGTGACAGGGTCGGCTTTTTCTGTAAACGTGAAGCCAAAACTATATATGTATTCGGTTCCGGCATCATTTTTTTGTGAGTTCCAGGCTAAATATCTACCGGCCTTGTTATCGAATGTCTCAAAACCGATAATCCAATTGTCGTCTTCGTCTTTTGTCAATTCCATGATTGCTGCAACATCATAATATGCCGGATATATCATAAAATTACCATGATCCGCTATATAATTAGCAAATTTTAGTGGTACTGTAGAGGTATACCGTCGGTTCATCGAAAGCATTATCGTTCTGGCGTCCTTGCAGTACATTATATATCTACAGCCTTCGAAGAGTTGGTCGGTACTGTTGACCAAAGTAACGGCGGCGCCGTAGTTCCTATAACTATGGTCGCCGGTCTCTGGCTTTAAGGTGTATGTGACGGTGGTGGTGCGCGATACGCCGTATTGGTTGTATGCGGTGAAGTGGTATGTAGTGCCTTCGGTGGGGTAGATAACAGCCTCATTGCCATCGAAGTAGATGGTCTCCGACTCGTTGATGCCGACGGTGATGTGCTCTGCTCCGGCGGAGTGTATCACTATAGGTGTCATCAAGCATTCGGCAAGGGTGGCTCCATGCATCTGTATGCAGTTGCCATGGGTGTACCACGGCGCTGCCGGTGCGTAGTCGCTACCGGGTGTGATTGTTACATCGATGCTCTTAAGACATATCGTTCCATTACACGAATATATGATTATATCTTCGGCATACTCATTGACTTCAAAAGTATATGCTTGCTCGTCAAATGGTTTCATATCATCTTTCAATATGCCATTTACCATTACATCAAATACTCGACCCTCATAATTATCGTATGCTTGAAACCCATCGACCACAATCGAGCTGATATAGCCTCGGTACTCGGCTTTGAGATGTAGCACGAGACATCCGCCATAGGAATATACACCATTTGCTCGACTGATATTGCCTACAAGATAATATCTGCCCAAATCGTCGGTGCCGACGCGCACTGCATCCACCGACTCGATATATTGTGCGCCCGAAGTAATCTTGGCAAGCGCCTCATCATTATTATATGTCAACCAATTGTCATCATTTAACCCCTGCTCAAATTCAAAATGTAAAGTCTCAGCATTAGCTACCAAGCCAATGCTTATGATCAATATCAATAATGATAATCTGTTAAAATAATTGTTTTCCATATAAGAATTATATTAAAATTTAGTCAAAGTTACTAAAAAATTGTGAGCGTCTCCAAATGAAACGCCCACAACAGCAATTTAGTTAACAATATTTATAACAAAACGACACAGAAAGTACATTTTTTAACAACAAGGGCTACATATAACAAATAATTCAATAGTAACTAATAACAAAAAAATACAAATCGTATTAGTTTCTACCATTGAATGCTTCCATCGTAGCACTATTTCCTGTCGTAGTATTTATATCATCTCGAAGAAGAACTTTCTTAATGGTAGTGAAGAACACTCTAAGATCCATCAAAGGACCAATATTTCGTACATAGTATAAGTCAAGCTCAAATTTTTTTGTCCATGAAATATTGTTCCGCCCATGTACCTGAGCCCACCCGCTCATACCGGGAGTGACGTCGTGTCTATGATGTTGTTCTTGGGAATAAAGAGGTAAATACTGAACTAACAGAGGGCGAGGGCCGATAAAAGCCATATCACCTTTAAGAATATTGAAAAGCTGGGGCAATTCATCTATCGAAGTAGAGCGTACAAATTTTCCTACAGGGGTCAAACGATCGGCATCGGGCAACAGATTGCCATTGGCATCCCTTTCATCCGTCATAGTTTTGAATTTCAAAGCCTTGAATATTTTCTCATTTTTTCCGGGACGTGGCTGAGTAAAAAACACTCCTGCGCCCTTATTTGCGAAGTACAATAATATGATAGTGGCAATAAATACCGGCGATAAAAGTATCAATGCTATTAAAGCCCCTATGAACCCAATAGGGCGCTTAATGCAATGTATATAAAACTTTTGACCGAGTGAGAAATACATAATTAGAGTAATTTAATTTTTAACTTTAATAACAGTCTAAATAATCCGTATCCGATTGCACATCCGAGAGTGTTGTGGATAAGATCATCTGTTTCGCATAGTCCTCGACCTGTAAATAACTGCAGAAGTTCAATTATGGCAGAAATACCGGCACCAATCAATACTATTGACATGCATTTTTTATTATGAAATATAGCAGCTAAAAGTAGTCCCACAGGGATAAAAAGAGCAACATTCATTAAAGCTTCAAACAAATAGCGCGGATGTTCCACTTTATTCCAAATATCCGGATATGTGTAGAATGGGATTAACTCAATAGGGTCACCCATATATGTAGAACGACAAATAACAGTAACACACAAAATCAGAAATACATATTCAATAAACAGTAGAATTAAAGAACACCGCTTCGCTTTGTTTCCATTGAGTTTTAAGAGGACAAAGACTAATAAAAAACATAGAACACCGACAGATATTAGTAC
Source organism: Muribaculaceae bacterium (assembly GCA_051871715.1). Lineage (GTDB taxonomy): Bacteria > Bacteroidota > Bacteroidia > Bacteroidales > Muribaculaceae > CAG-873. Next base: position 7,737 of record JBJEDD010000172.1, read on the forward strand.
CAAATCCATCGGTATATTATTACTAAACCAATCTTTAATAAAGTCCATACTGCGTGTTAAAATGGCAGGAGGTGAGTGTTATCATAAGAATGATGACCACAAGGAATAATACAACCCTCTTGCTCCAGCAATCGTATCTTTTGATATGATTGAATAGCCATTTCCTTATTGCCTCCGGGGAATTTGTAGAAGACTTTGATCCCAGGGATATAGGAGTCTCCTGTAAAAAGGTGTTTATCGATCTTATATGAGAGGCAACTAAGATCATGCCCCGGAGTTGCAATTACAAGTATATCGCATAACCCCTCGAAATGAATAACATCTCCATCATTGAGTATTCTTTTATTTGAGGGGTTTACTGTGAAACTGATATCGTGGTAGAGAGACATGTTTTTCTTTGCATCAGCGATTTGCTCACTACCAAAATTATTAGTCATCACTTCGATATCTGGATTTATTGACAGTAAATGTGGTAGACCATAAATATGGTCAGAATGACCATGTGTAAGAGCGACTGCTCTCACAGGTTTCCCAATTAATGCCAAGATAGGCGCTAATGATTCATACTCACCACAATCAATGAGAACACAGTAATCTACGTTTTCCGAATAGAGGACATACGTTACTGAGTTCATAATAGAGTTGAAGACAGGAAGTATATGAGCCATCAGACCTTCTTACCATTTTCCACCTCGACTATATCGCTGATTGTGCAATCTACAAAAGGCACAATAGCTGAAGCCCATGCCATACCAACGCCAAAAGCGCTCAGCATCAATTTTTTAGAACCGGACATTTTATTTTTTAGCTCGGATACGATAGAAAGCGGAACGGATACCGATGATGTATTACCATATTTGTGAATGGTCCAAGGTATCTTATCTTTATCTAATTTCATCTTTTTTGCCACAAAATTGTTAATAAATGCATTTGCTTGATGAAATAGATAATAATCTACTGATTGAATATCTTCACCCGTTGCAACAAAAAGCCGTTTGATATCCTTAGGAACT
>JBJEDD010000173.1:0-2244 GCA_051871715.1 Muribaculaceae bacterium
AGGATTGATACAGCAATATCCATCGGAAGTAGTAGACGCTTTGGGCAATAATCCATTTGAGGTTTATGCCGCGCTCGCAGATTTGTGGGAGACTGACTACACCGACCCTCGCACCGGCATTGAGCAAAGTATCAAAGACTGGGCGCTCGCTTTTGCGACCGAGCAGTCGGTGGACCTCTATTATCGGCTCGTCGAGGTGACGCCATCCGACGAGGAATAATTTCATCGGCTCGACCGCGCGCCGGTTGAAAGAAAAATTTCGCGCGCGCCGTTTTGAAAAAAATTTCTTGAGACCTTTAGGGGCTCCGTCAGCTTCCGGCAGTCGGAGCTATTTTTTGATAAAAATCGGAAATGTTAAAAATTTAGTTAAATTCTTTCCTCTCGCGCACGCGCGCGCGTATCTCACACACACAAGTTTCTTTTTCTTTTATTACAAGTTTCTTTTTCTTTTATTTATTTTCTTTTTCTTTAAAGTAGGGGGTGCAGGGGGAAGGAACCTTTCTTTTTCTTTTCTTTTTTTCTTTTTCTTTTTTTGTACAAGAATGCGCAATAATGTACAAGAATGCGCAATAATGTACAAGAATGCGCAAGAATGTACAAGAATGCGCAATAATGTACAAGAATGCGCAAGAATGCGCAAGAATTAAAAAAGCCGAGCGAGATGCCCGGCTAAAAGTAGAGAATTAATAGAATGGATGGCTTAGTCGTCGTTGGAGGTGGCGAGGTTCTTGAGGCGGTCACCGATGGTGGCTGATACGTCGGCATTGACATTGACCTCGGCAGAGACGGACTGCATCTGCGGCGTGTGATAGCGCAAGAATTTTTCTTGGATGGTGGCGCGGTCTTTTGGCTCCATGAGAGCCATGTCGAGGTCGAAGCGCGAGACCATTGTGCCGACTTTAACGTTGAGCAGTTCGGCGGCTTTAGCGTCTTTGATTTTTATGCTTTGCTCGAAGTAAGCTGTCGACACTTGGCGAAGGCACTCCTTGAGCTGGGTTGGCTTATTTGGGGTTCCTTTTTTTCGTCCCCCGGTTTTCTTTCCTTTCATGTGACTCAAAACTTAAAGTTATTGCACAAAGATAAGAGTATATCTTTGCCGCATAAATATAACTTATTAATCGTATACGTATGTTAGGCAGTATCATAGGCGGAGCCATTGGAGCCGGAGCGAGCATCTTCGGCGGCATCAGTGCGTCCAAGGCGATGAATAAAGTAAAGCAGAATATCGAGGGTCAGCTGGCTGAGAACCAGTCGTGGTATGACCGTCGCTATAATGAGGACTTTACCCAGCGCGCAGACGCACAGCGCGTGCTCACAACAGTAAATGAAAATATCAGACAGCGCAATCAAGCGGCAGCCGGAGCGGCGGCAGTAGCCGGTGGCACCGAGGAGAGTTTGGCAGCCACTAAGGCTGCGAATAGTGCAGCGCTTGCCGATGCGGCATCGCAAATAGCCGTTGCCGGCGAGAACCGCAAGGACAACATCGAGACACAATATTTGGCGAACAAGGGCAACCTCAACTCGCAGTTAAACAACATGGAGGTCGGCAAGGCACAAGCCATCACCCAAGCGGTGCAGGGCGTTGCCGATGCCGGCGCTAACATAGCAGGCTTATTTGATAAAGACAATGGCAACTGATATTGAACAACAACCCACGAGGCGCAAATTAGTGCCGGCTCCCGGATGGGAACAACAGCCACAGCAACCGGCACAGCCACAGGCGCAACCGGCACCGCAGCCGCAACAGCCGGCTCCTAGTACTCCGAGCACTCCGAGTACCCCGAGTACTCCGACGATGCCGCAGCAACCGGAGCCGGTAAAAGAGCAAACGGCGCTGGAGCGCATTCCGCATGACCGCAAGGGCAAGCCTATATTTGAGGAGGCAGAGAGTCCGGAATTGGCATGGGATGCCCTTGTAGAGTTCGCAGGAGATGCCAAGTCGGCTCAAGAGATAGCCGACATGATGGTTGCCAACAGGAAAAGGGCGTATGAAAAGGCGAATAAAGACAAGCCTAAAGGCAACGACCCGAGTGAAATCCTCAATTCGCAGCGTTCAATCAATGCATCTAAGGAAAAAGCAAAGGGCGAATACGAAATGTGGCAGAAGATAGCGGCAGAGCAACAGCGCCGCGAAGATGCCATCGAGTCGCAACGCGCTGCACAGGCACGACAAGAGGCAGCAGCGCGAGCCGAAGCCGAAAAGGCAGAGCGCGAGGCACGCGAGGAAGCAGAACGAGTTGAGCG
>JBJEDD010000174.1:0-2241 GCA_051871715.1 Muribaculaceae bacterium
AGAGCATCTGACTGTTAATCAGAGGGTCGTTGGTTCGAGTCCATCTTGAAGCGCAGGAGCCGGTGGCAACCATCGTTGTCGTCGGCTCTTTGTTTTACAACATTAGAGAGATTTAGGAGATATGAACATCAGGACATTATTATTTGTGGCATTAGCGGCAGGCTCGTACACCGCCGCCGAGGCTTGCACGAGCCTCATCGTCACCAAGGGCGCCTCAACCGACGGCTCCAACATTATTACTTATGCCGCCGACTCGCACATCTTGTTCGGCGAGCTCTATTACACCCCCGGTGGCACCCATGCCCCCGGCGAGATGCGTCCCATCTATGAGTGGGACTCGGGCAAATTGCTCGGCGAAATACCCCAAGCAGCAGTGACTTACACCACTATGTCTAATATGAACGAGCATGGCGTCACCATCTCCGAGACCACTTTCAGCGGTCGCGAGGAGCTCCATGGCTCGGGATTGATCGACTACGGCTCGCTCATCTATATCGCCCTTGAGCGCTCGCGCACCGCTCGCGAGGCACTCAACACCATGACCTCATTGGTCGCCGAATACGGCTACGCATCTACCGGCGAGAGTTTCTCCATCGCCGATGCCGACGAGGTGTGGATTCTCGAACTCATCGGCAAGGGTGCCAACGACCCCGGTGCCGTGTGGGTAGCACGTCGCGTGCCCGACGGCATGATTAGCGGTCATGCCAACCACTCACGCATCCACAAGTTCCCACTCAACGACCCCGAAACCCTCTACTCGCCCGATGTCATCGACTTCGCTCGCGCTCAGGGTTACTTCTCGGGCAAGGATAGCGACTTCGACTTCTCTGCAGCCTACACCATTGCCGATGCTCTCGCCCTCCGTGGCTGCGACGCTCGCGTGTGGTCGTTCTACAATCATTTCCTCGACAACAAGGCTGCCGAGCAATGGCTCCCCTGGATTCTTGAAGGCTCCGGCGAGGTTATGCCCCTGTGGGTCAAGCCCGACCGCCTTGTCAGCCCCAATGACGTCAAGTGGATGATGCGCGACCACTTCGAGGGCACCATCTTCGATATGACCAAGGACCCCGGCGCCGGACCTTACGATGTCCCCTACCGCTGGCGTCCCCTCACCTATGAAGTTGACGGCAAGACCTACACTCACGAGCGCGCCATCGCCACCCAGCAGACCGGCTTCTCATTTGTATCCGTGATGAACGCAGCGATGCCCGCCGGCATGCGCGGCACCCTGTGGTTTGGCTGCGACGATGCCAACACTTGCGTGTATGTACCCGTATTCAACGCCCTCGACCAAGTGCCTCACGAGGTGGCACACGGCAACGGTGATATCCTCACCCTGTCGTGGACCTCGCTATTCTGGGTCACCAACTACGTCGCCAATCAAGCCTACAACCGCTACTCGCAGATGATTCCTGACATCCGCAAGGTGCAGACCCACCTGGAGAGCACCATGGAGGAGCAAGTGGCTCAACTCGCCGCGCAAGTCGCCACAATGAGCGATGCCGAGGCTGCTGCCGTGCTCAATGCCTACACTCTGCAGATGTTCACCGAGGTCACCACCTCCTACCGCACTCTCGGCGACACCTTGTTGGTGAAATTCCTCGACGGTAACATCAAGACCCAGGACGAGGAAGGCAACTTCCTGCGCACCCCCGAGGGCTTACCCTACAAGCCTAAATATGGCGGTTACAATGAGCGCTACTACCGACAGATTGTCGACTCTGAGGGCGACCGCCTGCGCGTTGAGTAATTAAGACTCGCAAAGATGAAAGCCCGCAACATAGCATGGCTGATTGTCGGCACCGTGGCTCTTGCCATCGCCGCCACCATGTATGTGCGCATCAGCAACGCGGGCATCATGCATATCGATGTCGATGCCGCCACCTTCCCGGTGCGCGGCGTCGACATTTCGGCTCACAACGGGCATGTCGACTTTGAGCGTCTGCGCGACGCCGGAGTCGACTTCGTTTATATCAAAGCCACCGAGGGCGCCACATGGCGCGACTCGCTCTACGAGCACAACTACCGCGCTGCCATTGATGCCGGGCTCACTGTGGGTGTGTACCACTTTTTCCGCTTCAATGTCGAGGGCTGGCGGCAGAGCGTCAATATCCTCCGCGCCACTCGCAATCGCCACATCGACCTCCCGATAGCCATCGATGTCGAGGAATGGGGCAACCCCGGCGAGTATGCCGCCGAGGATGTTATCTCCAACCTCCGCTCCATGGTCGAGCTCCTGCG